>JALYHF010000323.1 GCA_030776745.1 Actinomycetota bacterium
GCCCCGGCCGGTGGGCCGGGGTCCGCCTGCTCATGGCCGGCTCGACAGCTGCCGCTTGACCCTCGACCAGTCGTCGGTGGCGGCCGACTCGCCCAGCCCCTGCCTGCCCTGGCTCGTCCCGGGGACCGGCCCGGTGGGCGAGAGGTACGTGACGCCGGGAGGCGGGACCATGCCCAAGCGCTCCTGGGCGGCGGCCACGACCCGCTCGGGCGCCTCGAGCTCGGCCACCTGCAGCCGGAGGCGCTCGTAGCGGGCCTGCTCGGCGGCGGCCCGCGCCTGCAAGCGGTCGAGGCGGAACTGGCCCTGGGTCAGCACGACGTGGGAGGCGACCAGGGCGAAGAGGCCGACGCCCACGGCGATGACCACCAGGACGGTGATGAGGCGGGCCTTCCTGCGGCGGGTCCACGCCGCCCGCTCGGGGCGCGCCACCAACCGCAGCCCGGGGTCGCGCCTTCCCGGGAGCCGGGCCGGTCTCCCCACGGCGCCATCGAGGCGCGGGCGCGGGATCGTCTCCGGCCGTGTGCTCATGGGCGGACCCTCCCTCGCGTGGTCAGGCCGCGAGCCCTGGGGAGGTGCTCGCCGGGGAGCACGCCGAAGAGCGTGGTCACTGGTCGTCCTCGGACGCCGTCAGGCGCTCGCAGGCCCGGAGGCGGGCGCTCTCGGCCCGCCGGTTGGCGGCGACCTCGGCCGGCGAGGGCTTGCGCGCCCCCTTGTTCAGGAGGCGCACGAGGGGGACGGCGCCGCACACGCAGGGCAGCCCGGGGGGGCACAGGCACCCTCCCGTGGCGGCGGTGAGGAAGTGCTCCTTCACGATGCGGTCCTCGCCGGAGTGGTAGGCCAGGACGGCGCATCGCCCACCCGGGGCGAGCCGGGCGATGGCTACGTCGATGGCCGGGCCCAGCACCTCGAGCTCGTCGTTGACGGCCATGCGCACCGCCTGGAAGACCCGCCTGGCCGGGTGCCCCCCGCCGCGGCGGGCGGCCGCCGGGATGGCGCTCCGGACCACCTCGGCCAGCTGTCCCGTGGTCGTGACCGGTCGAGCCTCGACGATGCGGCGGGCGATGCGGCGGGCGAAGCGCCGCTCGCCACTGCCGGCGATCAGCCCGGCCAGCGTGGCCTCGTCCTCGCCGTTCACCACGTGGGAGGCGGTGCGGTCCTGGGACCGGTCCATGCGCATGTCGAGGGGACCGTCCTCACGGTAGGAGAAGCCCCGCTCGCCGTGGTCGAGCTGGGGGGAGCTGACGCCGAGGTCGAACAGGACGCCGCTGACCGGCACCTCCACCACCTCGCCCAGCCGGTCGAACCGCGTGTGGTGGAGGCCCACCACGCGGGGCCCGAAGCGGGCCAGAGCCTGGGCGGAGGCGGCCAGCGCCTCGGCGTCCCGGTCGATCCCGACGAGGCGGAGGTGCGGGTGTGCGGCCAGCAGAGCAGCAGCGTGACCGCCGCCGCCCACGGTGGCGTCGACCACGACACCGGGAGGCACGGCGGCAAAGAGCGCCACCACCTCCTGCTCCATGACCGGGCGGTGCTGAAAGCCCTGGCTCATCCGCAGCCCCTCGACAGGCTGGCCACCGCCGGGGTCTTTCCCCGGTCGGAGGAGGTGGAAGCGGGCGGAGTGGTCTTCCACCTCACCCGTCGAGGGGCAGCGCATGGGCCGGGACGGGCCATGGTTGTTCGAGGTTCGGGTGGCCGTCATTCGGTGAGCGCCCGCTCGGACGGCTGGACCTTCTCCGACCACACGGAGGGGCTCCACAGCTCCACCCGGTTGAGAGCCCCGTTGACCAGCACGTCGGCCTCGAGCCGGGCGAAGTCGCGCAGGTGCTGAGGGATGGCGATGCGACCCTGGCGGTCCACCTCCACCTCCTGGGTTCCCGCCGCCCAGAGGCGAGCCACGTTGCGCTCGTCGCGCCCCTGCTCCTGGGCCTCTTCCATGTTGCGCATCTGCTTCTCGAAGTCCTCCGGCGTCCACAGAGCCAGGCAGCGGTCGCGGTACTGGGAGAGGAAGCCGCCCGCCTCGAACTCGCCGCGGAACTTGGCGGGCAGGATCACCCGACCCTTGGGGTCGAGCGCATGCTCGAAACGCCCGAAGAACCTCGCCACGTCCGATCGTGCTCCTCACCCGTGCTCGCCGCCTCCGTGGGGGGGCCCCTCCCCTTCCCGCCACTCGGCGCCACATTACGCCCCGCTCCCCCACCAGTCAATCCCCGTCCTCCCCCCGGGCACCTCGAGCCTCGTCCGCCGAGCGTTACGGTTGCCGTCGTGCCGCAGCTGCACCGCGACTACCCCGAGGCCAGGTTCGGGGAGGCCACCCTCCAGCGAGCGCTGGCCCTGCTCGACGACTGGCTGGAGGGGTTCATCCGCTCCAAGTGGCCGGGGGCGCCGCCGCCGGCCCAGAAGCGACGGACGCCCTTGGTGCTGTCCGTGGAGGACGCCGACGGCTCGACGTGGAAGCTGGACGGCCGAGACGACTTCTACGAGCGCTACCGGCAGCCCGGCGTCGCCTCCGCCTACATCGAAGACATCGGCGCCGACGCCTTCCGGCTCTCGTACATCGAGCAGGTGGGCACGACGGTTTTCGCCAAGCACCCCGACGACGAGCAGCTGCTGGCGATGTTCGCCATCTTCGACGAGCACCGCCCGCCGGCCAGGACCTCGCCGCCAGAGCCGGGCGCCACCGCCGGGAACGTCTTCCTGAGCCACCGAGGAGGCGTCGGAGGGCCAGCGTTGGAGGAGGGGCTGGAGAGGAGGGGCTTCGCCGTCAAGACCTTCCAACGGTCGGGCAACCGGCAAGACGCGACACGGTCGCTGCTGGAGTCCCTGGTGCAGGGGCGCGACTTCGCGGTCGTCGTTCACCAGGCCGACGACGAGGGCGCCCACGGCCGGGGACGAGCACGGGAGCACGTCCTCCACGAGGTAGGGCTGTCCCAGGGACGGCTGGGGCTCGACCGAGCGGTGATCGTCCGCCAGGAGCCCTGTGAGCCCTTCGCCGAGGCACACGCCGTGGTGGAGCTGGCGTTCCGGTCCGACCCGCGCGAGGTGCTCGACGAGCTGGCCGGGCTCATCCGCTCGTCGCTTCCGGGAAACGACCCAGGCTGATTCGGCTAGAGGACGAGCAGCAAGGCGAGGGCGACGGCGACGGCGACGAAGAGGGCGATCAGCCGTACCGGCCAGCCGAAACGGGACCGCACGACGCCGTCCTCATCGTCCTGGTACCACTCTTCCCACAGATCGGGGTCGTGAGGGTCACGGGACCCCGGTCCCAGGGGCGTCGGCACGGCGCAGTCCTACCCCATCGACGGCAGCCGCGCCGAACGGTCGGTCCGATCGCTGGCGGGAGGTAGTAGGTCTGCACCGTCCACGAGACGAAGGAGTGAACAGGACATGGCGCAAGATGCTGCTCCCGGCGAGGCTGGCAACTCGTCCCCCGATTGGGATCCGCTCTGCTTCGTCCTCATGCCGTTCGGTCGCAAGTCCGACTCGACGGGAGCGAGCATCGACTTCGACGCCGTCTACGACCAGATCGTCCGCCCCGCCATCCGTGATGCCGAGCTCGAGCCGATCCGTGCCGATGAGGAGATGACCGGCGGCATCGTGCACAAGCCGATGTTCGAACGGCTGATCCTCTGCGAGTACGCGGTGGCGGACCTGACGTTCGCCAACGCCAACGTGTTCTACGAGCTGGGGATCCGCCACGCCGTGCGGCCGTACTCGACCGTCCTCGTGTTTGCCTCCGGTACCCGGCTTCCGTTCGACGTCAACCTCGATCGCGGGTTGCCGTACTCGCTGTCTCCGACAGGTCGGCCCACGGACGTGGAGGCGGCGAGGAAGCGGCTGGCCGACCGGCTCGTCGCCGCCCGCGACGCATCGGTCGACAGCCCGATCTTCCAGCTCGTCGAGGGGTTCCCGGAGATCGAGCGCCTCAAGACCGATGTGTTCCGCGACCAGGTGCGGTACTCGGCGCGATGGAAGCAGCGGCTGGCGCAGGCGCGAGCGGAGGGGATCGAGGCGGTGCGCAGGGCCGAGCGCGAGCTCGGGGACCTGCGCGACGTGGAGGCGGGGATCCTGGTCGACCTGTTCCTCTCCTATCGGGCAGTGAGGGGATACGAGGAGATGGCCACGTTGGCCGAGCGGATGCCCCGTCCCCTGGCCAGGACGACGATGGTCCGAGAGCAGGTGGGCTTGGCGCTCAACCGCCTCGGGCGCCGGGGCGAGGCGGAGGTCGTCCTCCTCGAGCTGATCGCCGAGCGCGGCCCGAGCAGCGAGACGTACGGGATCCTCGGACGGGTGTACAAGGACCAATGGCAGGAGTCGCAAAGCGCAGGGGAGACGTTCCTCGCCGCCGGGCTGTTGGACAAGGCGGTCGAGGCCTATCTCAAGGGATTCGAGGCGGACTGGCGGGATGCCTATCCCGGCATCAACGCGGTGACCCTGATGGAGGTCCGTGATCCTCCCGACCCTCGAAGGGAGAAGCTCATTCCGGTGGTGTCGTACGCGGCAGAGCGCCGCATAGGGTCGGGAGAGGCCGACTACTGGGACCACGCCACCCGGCTCGAGCTCGCCGTACTGGGGAAAGACGAGACGGGTGCCCGGGAGGCGCTCGCTCGAGCCCTGGCCATGGTCCGGGAACCCTGGGAGCCGGAGTCGACGGCCAACAACTTGAGGCTGATCAGGGAAACGCGTGAGCGGCGAGCGGATGCCCTTTCCTGGGCGGTGATGGTCGAAAGAGAGCTCCTTCGAAAGGCCGGGCTTTCTTGACACGGCGGCGCGCTCGAAGGACCGCGGCCCGATGACGCTCGCCCACGCCAAGAGCCGGCAAGGTGCTGTACGCGTTCGCTCTATGACCGAGGCATGGTCGCCGGTTTTGTCACGGAGGCGGAGGGTCGGTTCTGCCGGTTAGGGCCACGACCAGGGCGGGGTCAGCGTCGAGGGTGATGGTGAGCGTCGCCGAGGCGTTGCCGGTCGACGAGCCGACCCGTGGAAAGAAGTACACGTAGACGTCGCAGC
>JALYHF010000324.1 GCA_030776745.1 Actinomycetota bacterium
ACGCCGACCGGCAGAGCCGGATCGGCGTCGATGCTCTAGTTTGACGGGCGTGGTTCGGGTCTGGGGCGTCCTCGGTCTGCTGGGTTTCCTGTTGTGGGCGTACTGCATCTTCGACGTCATCTCCGCCGACGAGTCGCTGGTGCGCAACCTGCCGAAGATGACGTGGCTCATCATCGTGGTCATCACCCACGCCGTGGGCGCGGTGGCGTGGCTGGCACTGGGCCGACCGGCGAACCTCAGCTTCCAGCCTGGATCGACCGACTACCGAGCTCCGAGGCGTCCCGTGGGACCCGAGGACCGGCCGGACTTCCCCACGCGCAGCGATGACCAGTCCCGCCAGCTGCGGGCGTGGGAAGAGGACCTCGAACGGCGCGAGCGCGAGGTGCGGCGCCGGGAAGAGGGCGGCGAGGGCTCCTCGTCGGGCGAGACCTCCTAGTACAGACCGCTCCGCCATGTGATGGTCCGCGGCCCCTCGGCGCGCCGTCACTACCCTTCAGAGTGCGTGTTCTTGAAGACGCTCACCCTCAAGGGATTCAAGTCCTTCGCCGAGGCCACTAAGCTTCACCTCCAGCCCGGCCTCACGGTCGTGGTGGGCCCCAACGGCAGCGGCAAGTCCAACGTCGTCGACGCCGTGGCCTGGGTGCTCGGCGCCCAGGGTCCCCGCGCCCTGCGCTCGTCACGGATGGAGGACGTCATCTTCGCCGGCTCGGGCAACCGCCCCGCACTGGGCCGGGCCGAGGTCTCGCTCACCATCGACAACTCGGCGGGCCTGCTTCCCGTCGATCTCCCCGAGGTCACGGTCACCCGCACCCTGTTCCGCAACGGCGAGAGCGAGTACGCCATCAACGGGGGTCCGTGCCGCCTCCTCGACGTACAGGAGCTGCTGTCCGACGCCGGTGTCGGTCGCCAGCAGCACGTCATCGTCTCCCAGGGCCATCTCGACGCCGTCCTCGAGAGCCGCCCCGAGGGTCGGCGCATCCTCATCGAGGAGGCGGCCGGGGTGCACAAGTACCGCCGGCGGCGGGAGAAGGCCGAGCGCCGCCTGGAGGCCACCGAGGACGATCTGGTGCGCCTCCAGGACCTGCTCCGGGAGGTGCGCCGCCAGCTGCGCTCACTCGAGCGCCAGGCCGCCACGGCCCGGCGCCAACAAGCCCTGGTGGAGGAGCGCACCGCGCTCCGCCGTCACCTGCTGGGCCGAGACGCCGTAAGCCTGGGAGTCGAGCTCAGCTCCACCGGCCGGGCCAAGGCCGAGCATGGTACGCGGCAGTCCCGTCTGGAGGAGGCCACTGCGGGCCTCGACGCAGAGGTGGCCGAAGCCGAGTCCCGCGGGGCGTCCCGGTCCGACGACCTGGACGACTTGGTTATGAGTTTCGAGCGGCTGCGGGGCAGGGGCCAGGGGTTGGCCGGGCTGCTCGACGAGCGCCGGCGCAGGATCGAGGGGCAGCTCCACGACGACCTCGAAGATCGGGTGGGAGCCCTCGAGTCGGAGCGCGCCGCGCTGGAGGCCGATCTGCACACCGTCGACGCTGACGCCTCGGCGCTCGGGCCATCTGCCGACGAGCTGGCGGCGGCCGAGGAGGCTGTGGCCGCCGAGCGGGTGGCCTTCGAGCAGGAGTGGCAGGAGGAGCTGCCCTATCCGGGCGGCAGGGCCGGTGAGGTACGAGGCGAGCTCATGGCCCTGCGCGACGCCGTGGCCCGAACCGGCGCCGAGCTACAGCGGGCGGACGAGGCGATCCGTGCCTTGAATCAGCGGGAGGCCGAGCTGTGCGACCGGCTGTCCGGGCTCGGCGCGGAGATGGCCGAAGCCGAAGGGGAGCGAGCCTCGGCGGCAAGGGCTTGGGAGGAAAGCGAGGCGCGTCGCGCCCGCGCTCGTGCTGCGGTCGAGGACCTGCAGGCCGAGTTGGGCACCGCCCGTCAGGAGCAGCGAGTCTGGACGGCCCGAGCCGACGCCCTGGCGTCCTTCTTCCAATGCGGAGGCGCCGCCTCGGACCGGCTGTCCCAGGTCGAGGGCAGCCTCGGGGTCCTGCTCGAGCTCGTGGAGGTGGACCAGGGCTGGGAGCGTGCCTTCGAGGCCGCGGTGGGACAAGCAGCGTCGGCCATCGTGCTGGACGGCCCCGATACCGCCCGGAGGGCACTGGCGCTCGCTCGCGAGGGCCACGTCGGCGCCATGTTGCTGGCTCTCGGCACCGGTCCTCGCTCCATAGGGACGGCCCCGGGCACGAGGAAGGACGCCGGGCCGGGTGGCGACCGGCTCCGGCGCCACGTGCGATCGGCCGATCTGGGCATTGACGGCCTCCTCGACACGATGCTGGCGCGGGTGGTGGTGGTCGAGCGGTGGGAGGACGGGCTGGAGCTGGCCCTGGCCGAGCCGGACGTGATCGCCGTGACCGTCGAGGGAGACCGCTTCTCGGCAGAAGGCTGGCGTGTCGGGCCCTCCACCGTGCCCACCAGAGCCGGCCTCGACGAGGCTCGTTCCCGTGCCGAGGAAGCCGGCACGGTGATCGCCTCGGCCGAGCAGCGCCTCGGGGTGGCCCGGGCCGAGGAGGCCGAGGCCGATGCTGCTCAGGCGGAGCTCGCCGCCCGGCGCGACGCCCTTGCCTCTCGGCTCCTCGAATGGGCCGAAGTGCACCGCAACCTGGAGGACGAGCGCCGGACGGTGAACACCAAGCGCCGCGGCATGGAGGCCCACGCGCAGCGAGAGAACCAGCGCGTGCGGGCGGAGGGGGCCCGGTTGGCCGAGTTAGAGAAGATGCTGCCTCCCCTCGAGGCGGACGACGTGGCACGCGTCGATCGCGCCCGTGCGCGCCAAGCGGCCCGCAGTCGCCTGGACGAGCGCGTGGCCGCCGTGTCCACGCTGCGAACCGATCTGGAGGTCCGGGCGTCCGCCCTGGAAGAGCGCCGGTCGATGCTGTGCCGCCGTCTGGGCGAGGTGGGCGAGCGCCTCGTCGCCCTGGCCGCCCAACAGC
>JALYHF010000325.1 GCA_030776745.1 Actinomycetota bacterium
ATCACCGCAGCCCTGACCGGGAAGTTCAACGAGGTGGCCGACCCGAAGGTGCAGCTCGAACAGGCCATCCTCGAGGCCCAGGAGCAGCACCGGCGCCTGAACGAGCAGGCGGCCAACGTCATCGCCAACCAGAAGCAGACCGAGATGCGCCTGAGCCGGGCCATGGAGGAGCTGGAGAAGGTGAACGGCTCGGCCCGCCGGGCGGTGCTGATGGCCGACGAGGCCACCCAGCGGGGTGACACGGCCAAGGCGGCCGAGTACACCAGGGCGGCCGAGGCCTTCGCCAACCGCCTCATCGCCGTGGAGAAGGAGGTCGAGAACCTCAAGACCCTGAGCCTCCAGTCGGCCCAGGCGTCGGACCAGGCCAAGGCCGCCGTGAACCAGAACGCGTCGGCCCTGCAGAAGAAGTTGGCCGAGCGACAGAAGCTGATGTCCCAGCTCGACCAGGCCAAGATGCAGGAGCAGATGAACCGGGCCATGGCGTCGCTCTCCGACACCGTGGGCCAAGACGTCCCGAGCCTCGAGGAGGTGCGGGACAAGATCGAGCAGCGGTACGCCCGGGCGCTGGGCACCTCTGAGCTCCAGGGCCAGACCGTCGAGGGCCGGATGCTCGAGGTGGAGCAGGCTCAGGTCGACAGCGAGGCGCAGGCCCGCCTCAGCGAGATCCGCTCCCAGCTCGGGCTCTCGGCGGCACCGGCCCAGCCCGAGTCGCGGCCGGTCGAAGGGGGCACCGCCGGCTAGATACGGCCGGCGGCGTGCGCCGTCACCACGGCCGGCACCTCCATCGTCGGCCCGCCGGCACCCCCTAGGCCAGCACGACGAGGTCGTCGCGGTGCACGACCTCGTGGGGCAGATCGGGGGGGAGGTCCGAGGTCCGCCTCCCGCCCCACTCCTCCACCCGTCGGGACGAATGGCGCACGATGCCCTTGGCGAAGACGGTCCCCGCGTGGTCGGCGATCTCCACCGCGTCGTCGGGTTCGAAGGATCCCTTCACCCCCACCACCCCGGCCGGCAGGAGCGACGTGTTGCGCTCGGTGAGCGCTCGCCGCGCCCCCTCGTCGACCACCACGGTGCCCGAGGAGCCCTTGGCGAAGGCGATCCAGAGCTTGCGGGCGGGCAGGCGCCGGTCGTGGGGGTGGAGCACGGTTCCCACCGCCTGGCCGGCCACCGCCCCGGCCAGCACGCCGGGGCGCCGGGCGGAGGCGATGACGACCCGTACGCCCGACCACGCCGCGATCTTGGCCGCCGCCAACTTGGAGGCCATCCCTCCGCTGCCGTGCACGCTGGCCGACCGCCCCGCCACCCGCTCGAGCTCCCGGTCCACCTCCACGATCTCCTCGATGAGCGAGGCGTCGGCCACCAGCCTCGGGTCACCGGTGAGGAGCCCGGCCGTGTCGGTGAGGAGCACCAGCACGGCGGCGTCCACCAGATGGGCCACCAGGGCGGCGAGGCGGTCGTTGTCCCCGAAGCGGAGCTCGTCGTCGGCGATGGCGTCGTTCTCGTTGACGACCGGCACCACCCCCAGCTCGAGGAGGCGGGCCATGGTCTGGCGGGCGTGCAGGTACTGCTTGCGGTGCACGAAGTCGAGCGGCGCCAGCAGCACCTGGCCCCCGACCAAGCCGTGGGCAGCCAGGGTGTCGTCGTAGGTTCGCATCAGCCGGCTCTGGCCGACGGCGGAGATGGCCTGCAGCGTGGCCATGTCGGCCGGCCGGGCCCCCGCCAGGCCCAGGGCGGGTTGGCCGGCGGCGATGGCGCCGGACGTGACCACCACCACCCGGTGGCCCATGCCCCGCAGGCCCGCCACCTCGGCGCACAGCTTCTCGATGGCGTGGCGGTCGACCTCTCCGTGGTCGTCGGTGATCGAGGAGGTCCCGATCTTGGCCACGACGATCATGGCGATGCCTGGTCGGACTCGTACTCGAAGCTGAAGCCGCCGATGTGGACCACGTCGCCCTCGCGGGCGCCGGCCCGGGCCAGGGCCCGATCCACGCCCAGGCGCCGGAGGCGGTGCTGGACGTACGACAGGGCCTCGGCGTTGGTGAGATCGCTCACGGCCACCGCCCGTTGGGCGGCCCGGCCGCGAACGACGAAGGCGCCGTCCGGGCCCCGCTCCACCACCACGCCCTCGGGCGCGGGGCGGTGCACCACGAAGCCCTCGGCCGGAGCCTCGGCTCGGGCCCCGGCCACCAGCTCGGAGACCTGGCCCAGCAGCGGGCGGAGGCCCTCCCCGGTGAGGGCGGAGACGCGGGGGCCGGCCCAGTCGTGGGTGGCGGCGTCGGCCTTGCTGCCCACCACCAGCCTGGGCCGCTCGACCAGCTCGGGCCGATAGCGGCCCAGCTCGTCGAGCAGGACCCGCTCCTGCTCGACGGGAGGACGGCCTTCGGCGGAGGCCAGGTCGACCAGCACCACCAGCACGCGCGCCCGCTCGACGTGGCGAAGGAAGCGATGGCCCAGCCCCCTCCCGGCGCTGGCCCCCTCCACCAGGCCGGGCACGTCGGCCACCACGAACTCGCGCTCGTCGAAGCGCACCACGCCGAGATGGGGCTCGAGGGTGGTGAACGGGTAGTCGGCGACCTTGGGCTTGGCCGCCGAGAGGCGAGAGATCAACGTGCTCTTGCCGGCGTTGGGGAAACCGACCAGGGCCACGTCGGTCATCAGCTTGAGCTCGAGGTTGAGCCAGCGCTCCTCGCCGGCCTCGCCCTGCTGGGCGAAGGAGGGGGCCCGACGCCGGTTGGACAAGAAGCTGGCGTTGCCCCGCCCGCCCCGGCCACCGGCCGCCGCCAGCCAGCGGTCGCCGGCGCTGACCAGGTCGGCCAGCAGCTCGCCGGAGAGGTCCTTCACCACGGTGCCCTCGGGCACGGCCACCACGGTGTCGGCGCCCCGCGCCCCGTGGCGCTTCTTGCCCTGCCCGTGCCCGCCGCTGGCCGCCCGGCGGTGGGGATGGTCGCGGAAGCCCAGCAGCGAGGCGACGTTCGGGTCGGCGACCAGCCACACATCGCCCCCGTCCCCACCGTCGCCACCATCGGGCCCACCCCTGGCCACGTGGGCCTCGCGCCGGAACGAGACGGCGCCGGCCCCGCCGTCTCCGCCCTTCACGTGGAGCTGCGCCTCGTCGACGAAGGCGGACACGAGGCCACGATAGGGCCGGCGGCGGTGGCGCCCTCACGGGCCCCGGCGCCGAGCCGGTGGGGGAGGACCGGCGAGCGGTCGGTTCAGCCCTCGCCGGTGAGCACGTCCACCAGGCGCCGGCCCTTGCGGGCGCCGAACTTCACCCGGCCTTCGGCCGTGGCGAAGAGGGTGTCGTCGCCCCCGCGGCCGACGTTGACCCCGGGATGGATCCGGGTGCCGCGCTGGCGGACGATGATGGCGCCCGCTCGCACGGCGGTGCCGTCGAACACCTTGACGCCGAGGCGCTGGGCATTGGAGTCACGCCCGTTCCTGGTCGATCCGCCACCTTTGGTCTTCGACATCTCCCCTAGTCCTCCGCCGCCCGGCCGCCGCCGCCGGCGATGCCCGTGATCTCGATGGTGGTGTACTTCTGGCGATGTCCCCAGTGGCGGCGATTGCGGGACTTGTTCTTGTAGGTGAAGCCGCGGATCTTGGGCCCCTTGGCGGCGCCGACCACCCGGGCCGACACGCGGGCGCCGCCCAGGTCGGCACCGGCCACCACCCGCTCGCCGTCGACCACGAGCACGGGCTCGAAGCTGACGTCGCCGTCGTCGCCCAGGCGCTCGACGTCGAGGCGCTGGCCCTCGGCGACCCGGTACTGCTTGCCACCCGTCTTGATCACGGCGTACATGAGGTCGAGATCCTACAGGCCCGGCCCCGTGAGCGGCGAAGGCGCCCCCTCCGACGACAGCAACGCCTCGTCGAGGATGATGCCCCTCCCGGCGCAGGTGGGGCAGGTGGAGGAGAACGACTCCACCAGACCCTCCGAGATCCGCTTGCGGGTCATCTCGACCAGGCCCAGCTCGGAGATGTCGAAGACCTGGGTGCGGGTCTTGTCCCGGGCCAGGGCGTTGCGGAAGGCCCGCATGACCTCGGCTCGGTTCTGGTGGATCTCCATGTCGATGAAGTCGATCACGATGATCCCGCCGATGTCGCGCAGGCGCAGCTGGCGGGCCACCTCCTCGGCCGCCTCGAGGTTGTTGCGGTAGACGGTCTCCTCCAGGTTGGACTTGCCCACGTTCTTGCCCGTGTTGACGTCGATGACGGTGAGGGCCTCGGTGCGCTCGATGATGAGCGAGCCGCCCGAGGGCAGCCACACCTTCCGGTCGAGCGCCTTGTGGAGCTGCTCGTGCACGTGGTGACGCTCGAAGATGGGCAGGCCGTCCTCGGCCTGGTCGAAGTACTCCACCCGTCCGGCCAGCTCGGGGCTGATGCTGGCCACGTAGTCGCGGACGTCCTCGAACAGGGCGCGGTCGTCGATCAACACGTTGCGGTAGTCGGGGTTGAACTCCTCCCGGATCACCCGCACGGCCATGCCCGGCTCCCGGTAGAGCAGTGCCGGCACGCTGGAGCGCTTGGCCAAGGCGTCGATCTGGTCCCACTGGCGGAGGAGGCGGTCCACGTCGCGGCGCAGCTCCTCGGAGGTGGCGCCCTGGGCCGCCGTGCGGACGATGAGGCCGTGCCCGGGCGGGCGGATGTCGTCGAGCATCCGGCGCAGACGCTTGCGCTCCTCGTCGGTGAGGCGCTTGGAGATGCCGTAGGTGTCCGAGTTGGGGATGAGCACCACGAAGCGACCGGGGAGGGACACCTCCTGGGTGAGGCGGGCTCCCTTGGTGCCGATCGGGTTCTTGGTGACCTGGCACACGATGGACTGGCCGGGGCGCAGGAGCTGCTCGATGCGGGCGCCGTCGCCCCGGCGGGACCCGGAGGCTGCCCCGCCGACCGGGCCGGAGCGCTCCTCGGGCTCGGCGCCGTCGCCACCGCCACCGGGCTCGGGGGACAGCACGTCCTCGCGGTCGTAGCGAACGTCTCCTCGGTACAGCACCGCGTTCTTCGGGGTCCCGATGTCCACGAAGGCGGCCTCCATCCCCGGGAGGACGTTCTGCACCCGGCCCAGGTAGATGTTGCCGTGGATCTGGGTGGTGTCGTCCTGGGGCCGGCTCACGTAGTGCTCGATGAGGGCGCGGCCCTCGAGCACCGCGATCTGGGTCACGTGCTCCTGGACGTGCACGCACATCAGGTAGCGGCCCACGGGCCGCCCCTTCCGCTGCCGCCCCCGCCGGCGCTCGGCCAGCTCCTCGTCCCCGGGCCCGACCGCCTCCACGACCACGGCCTCCCCCGGTCCCCGAGCGGGGGTGCCGCGTCCCCGTCCTCCACGCCGGCGCCGTCGCTTGGTGGCGGAGCCGCCCTCGGAGGCGTCGGCCGGAGTGGCGCTGGAGGGAGCGCCGACCGGGGGCGGGAACCTCGGCACGAGCAGCGG
>JALYHF010000326.1 GCA_030776745.1 Actinomycetota bacterium
GGTTGACCACGCCGGCCTGGATCGACACGTCGAGGGCCGACACCGGCTCGTCGAGCACCAGCAGGTCCGGGTCGAGGGCGAGGGCGCGGGCGATCCCGACCCGTTGGCGCTGCCCGCCGGAGAACTCGTGGGGGTAGCGGTTGGCGTGCTCGGGGTTGAGGCCCACCAGCTCCAGCAGCTCCCGCACCCGCTGGCGGCCCGTGCGCCGGTAGGTGCCGTGCACCTTCAGGGGCTCGGCCACGATGGACTGCACCGTCATGCGCGGGTTGAGCGAGGCGTAGGGGTCCTGGAACACGATCTGCATGTCCCGCCGCAGCCGGCGCATCTGCTTGGCGCCGGTCTCGAGGACCTCCTGGCCCCGGAACCGCACCGAGCCGGACGTGGCCGGCACCAGGCGGAGCACGGCCCGGGCGGTCGTCGACTTCCCGCAGCCGGACTCGCCCACCAAGCCGAGCGTCTCCCCCCGGGCCAGCGAAAAGCTCACGCCGCAGACTGCGTGCACCTCGTCCGTCTGGCGGCGGAGGAACCCGCCCCGCACCGGGAAGTGCTTGACCAGGTCGGTGACCTCGAAGAGCGTCTCCCGCCCGCCGGGGGCCCCCACGGGCGGGGCAGGGGCCGGGGTGGCCGTCACGTCGTCACGCCTGTGCCGCCTCGTGGCCCTCGGGCAGGGAGGCGGGGGTCACCTCGGCCAGGTGGTCCCTGAAGTGGCAGGCCGACAGGTGGTTGGCCGAGCCCGACGGGAGCAGGTCGGGGACCTCGGTGCTGCAGGGCTCGGGGGTCCGGGCGAAGAGGCAGCGGGGATGGAAGGCGCATCCGGAGGGGAGGTGGATGAGCGACGGCGGCTGGCCCTTGATGGCGTGCAGCCGCTGGCGGCCGCCACCCTCGTCCAGCCGGGGGAGGGACGCCAGCAGGCCCAGGGTGTACGGATGGCGGGACTCGTAGAAGATGTCGTCCACCGGGCCCATCTCGACCTGCTTGCCGGCGTACATCACCAACACCCGGTCGACCAGCCCAGCCACCACGCCCAGATCGTGGGTGATGAGCAGGATGCACGACTCGGTGCGGTCCTGGATCCGCTCCAGCACGTCCAGCACCTGAGCCTGGATGGTGACGTCGAGGGCGGTGGTGGGTTCGTCGGCGATCAGCACGTCGGGGTCGTTGGCGATGGCCATGGCGATCATGGCCCGCTGGCGCATACCGCCGGAGAACTCGTGCGGGTACTGCTCGGCCCGCTTCTTGGCGTTCGGTATCCCCACCAGGTCGAGCAGCTCCACCGCCCGGTCCCGTAGTTGGCGCCTCGGCATCTTGTGATGGACCGAGATGGCCTCCTCCACCTGGCTTCCCACCTTGAACACCGGGTTGAGGGTGGCCAGCGCGTCCTGGAACACCATGGCCAGCTTCGAGCCCCGGAGCTTTCGCCTTTCGTCCTCCTTCATGTCGAGGAGGCTCTGGCCCCGGTATCGCACCGCGCCGCTCACCACGGCCGTCGTGGGCAACAGGCCGAGGATGGCCAGGGCGGTCACGCTCTTTCCGGACCCGGACTCCCCCACCACTCCCAGCGTCTCGCCCTGAAAGGCCTGGAACGAGACGCCGCTCACGGCCTTTACCACCCCGTTGTCGGTGGGGAATGAGACACTGAGGCCGTCCACCGACAAGACGGCACCGGCGCTCGTCCGGTCGGTTGGCGCCTGCTCGAGACGGACGGTGTCATCGCCGGGGGTCACGCGCTCACCTCTCCCGCAGCCGCGGGTCGAGCGCGCCCCGACGGCTGTGCTCGATGAATACGAACGCCCATGGCTGTCACGAAGATAGCCATACGCGCACAGGTGCAGCGGAAGGGGCGGGGGCCGTCTGCCCCTTACTGGAGTCGCAGGGCCAGGATGATCGTGGTGAAGGTGAAGACGATGGCCGTGCCGACGGTGATGCGGTCGAGGTTGCGCTCGACCACGGTGGAGCCGGCCGCCGCCGTGCCCATCCCGCCCCCGAACATGTCGGAGAGGCCGCCGCCTCGCCCGCTGTGCAACAGGATCAACAGGATGAGCAGGCACGACACGAGCACGTGGATGACGACGACGACCGCTGTGAGCACGGCGAATCAGGCTAGCAGCAGGCCGCCGTCACTCGTCCTTGCGGTACTGGACGATCCGGGCGAAGTCGTCCGGGTCCAGGCTGCCACCCCCCACCAGAGCGCCGTCGATGTCCTCCTGGGCCATCAGCTCGGCTGTGTTGGACGGCTTGACCGACCCGCCGTACTGGATGCGCACGGCGTTGCCGGCCTCGTCGCCGAAGGCCTCCGACACCACGCCCCGGATGACGGCGCACATGGCCTGGGCGTCGTCGGCGGTGGCCGTCTGGCCCGTGCCGATGGCCCAGATCGGCTCGTAGGCGACCACCATCCCGGCCACCTGGGAGGCCTGGAGGCCCTCCAGGCCGGCCTGGACCTGGCCCCGCACCTTGTCCTCGGCGCCGCCCGCCTCGCGCTCGTCGTCGGTCTCGCCCACGCACATGATGGGCGTCATCCCGCCCTTCAACACGGCGTGCACCTTGCGGTTCACCATCTCGTCGGTCTCGCCGAAGTGCTCCCGGCGCTCGGAGTGGCCGACGACCACGTAGGCCACGTTCAGCTTGGCCAGCATCGGCGGGCTGACCTCGCCCGTGTAGGCGCCCTTCTCCTCCCAGTGGCAGTCCTGGGCGCCCAGCACGATGCTCATCCGGTCCGACTCGATGACGGTCTGGATCGAGCGCAGGGCGGTGAAGGGCGGGTGCACGGAGACGTCGACCGCGTCGTAGTCGTCGTCCCGCAGCCGGTACGAGAGCTTCTGCACCACCTGGATGGCCTCCAGGTGGGTGTAGTTCATCTTCCAGTTCCCACTCATCAGCGGCTTTCGGGCCGCCGACTCCTCAGCCATCGACAGACTGGCGGAGCGCCTCGAGGCCTGGAAGGTCGCCCTGCTCGAGAAACTCGAGCGAGGCGCCGCCGCCGGTGGAGAGGTGGTCCACCTTGTCGTCCAGGCCGAACTTGGCCAGCGCGCTGGCGCTGTCGCCCCCGCCCACGACGGTGAAACCCTCGGCGTCGGCCACGGCCTGGGCCACCGCCTTGGTGCCGTCGACGAAGCGCTCGTCCTCGAACACGCCCATGGGCCCGTTCCAGAACACGGTGCCGGCGCCGGCGATCTCCTTCGCGAACTCGGCCTGGGTCTCCGGGCCGATGTCCAGGCCCTTCCACCCCTCGGGCACGTTCTGGCCCACCGCCCGCACCTCGCCACCGGCGTCGGGCTTGCCGATCTCGCCCTCGCCGCTCAGGGCGGTGATGTCCTTGGGCACGAGGATGCGCTTGCCGCTGTCGAGCAGCTCCTGGCAGGCGTCCACCTGGTCCTCCTCCACCATGGAGTCACCGATGTCGTGGCCCATGGCCTTGAGGAAGGTGAAGCACATGGCTCCCCCGATGACCAGGGAGTCGACGTTGTCGAGCAGGGCCTCGATCACGCCCAGCTTGTCGCTCACCTTGGAGCCACCGAGGACGGCGACCAGGGGCCGGTCGGGGTCCTCCAGGAGGCCACCGAGCACCTCCACCTCGCGGGTCAGGAGACGGCCGGCGGCGCTGGGCAGCTTGGTGGGCGGTCCCACGATGGATGCGTGGGCGCGGTGGCTGGCGCCGAAGGCGTCGTTGACGTAGAGGTCCTTGCCCTCCACCAGCCGGTCCACGAAGTCGGCGTCGTTGGCCTCCTCGCCCGGGTCGAAGCGGAGGTTCTCCATCAGCTCCACGTCGGGGGCCAGCTCGGCCAGCCGTTCGCGTACCGGGTCCATGGAGTACTCGTCGTTGGGCTCGCCCTTGGGCCGGCCCAGGTGGCTGCAGGCCGTGACATGGGCGCCGTGCTCCTGCAGCCACTCGATGGTGGGCAGGGCGGCTCTGATGCGCATGTCGTCGTCGATCTTGCCGCCGGAGACCGGGACGTTGAAGTCGGCGCGCAGGAGGACCCGCTTGCCCGAAGGATCCGGCAGGTCCTCCAGCTGGGGCAGCTTCACTAGCTCTGGTTGGCCGCGCCGATGATGCGGGCCAGGTCGACGAGGCGGTTCGAGTAGCCCCACTCGTTGTCGTACCAACCCAGCACCTTGACCAGGTTGCCGTTGGCGAAGGTGAGGTCCGAGTCGAACGTGCAGCTGGCCGGCGATCCCACGATGTCGGAGGACACCAGGGGCTCCTCGCTGTAGTCGAGCACCTTGGACAGTGGCCCGTCGGCGGCGGCGTTGCGGTAGGCCTCGTTGACCTCGTCCACCGAGACGTCCTTGCCCACCACGGCCGTGAAGTCGGTGATGGAGCCGCAGTGCACCGGCACCCGCAGGGCGGTGCCGTCCAGCTTGCCCTCCATGGCCGTGAGGACCAGCCCGGTGGCCCGGGCCGCCCCGGTGGAGGAGGGCACGATGTTGATGGCCGCGCCCCGGGCCCGACGCAGGTCCTTGTGGGCCAGGTCCAGCAGGTTCTGGTCGTTGGTGTAGGCGTGGGCGGTGGTCATGAAGCCCTTCTCCACGCCGAAGGCGTCGTCGAGGACCTTCACCAGCGGCACGAAGCAGTTGGTGGTGCAGGAGGCGTTGGAGACGACCTTGTGGTTCTCCGGGTCGAAGGTGTCGTCGTTGACGCCCACGCAGAAGGTGGCGTCGACCTCCTTGCCGGGGGCGGAGATGATCACGTAGGGAGCTCCGCCGTCGAGGTGGGCGGAGGCCGACTCACGGTCGGTGAAGATGCCGGTGGACTCGACCACCACGTCGACGCCCACGTCACCCCACGGGATGGCCTTGGGGTCCTTCTCGGAGAACACCCGGTTCTCCTCGCCGCCCACCGAGATGCTCTCGGCGGTGGCCTTGACCTCCTCGTCGAGGTTGCCGTAGGTGGAGTCGTGCTTGAGCAGGTGGGCGTTGGTCTCGGGGGGTACGAGGTCGTTGAGTGCCACCACCTGCACGTCGTCGGCGATCCTCGCCGCCCGATAGAAGATGCGCCCGATGCGTCCGAAGCCGTTGATGCCCACGCGTACTGCCATGTGTTGGTCTCCTTGCTCGCCCTGGCGGGAACCCTACCCCTACCCGACCAGGCCGGCCAGGGCCTCGGCCAGTTTGGCCGGGTCGTGGCCGCGGCCGTCCGCCCGCGCCACCTCCCGCTGGTGCACCGGCACCCGCACGTCGCCCAGGGCCACCCCGGAGGGGTCGCACACGACGGTGTCGACCACCAGCCCGTGGGCGGCCAACGCCTCGACGTGGGCGGCCACGTCGTAGCCCTCGGTCTCCGGGACCTGCGGGCGCAGGTTGCACACGTACACCTTCCGGGCCTGGGTGCGCTCGAGGGCGTCGCACAAGGCGGGGACGGCGACCACGGCCAGGATGCTGGTGTACAGCGAGCCCGGACCGATGACCACCTGGTCGGCCCGGGCCACGGCCTCCACGGCCGCCGCCGGAGGCTCCGCGTCGGGGGGCACGATGGACACCCGGGAGATGCCGTCGGTGCCCGCCACCGCCACCTGCCCCTCCACCTGTCCGCCGTCGGTCTCGGCCTTGAGCACCACCGGCCCGGTGGTGGCCGGGAGCACCCGCCCGGCGGCCTGCACGAGCCGGCCCACCTCGTCGAGGGCCAGGATGAAGTCGCCGGTGGCCCGGGCCACCCCGGCGATCATCAGGTTGCCGAGGGCGTGGCCCTCGAGCTCCCCGGCGTCGAAGCGGTGGTCCAGAGCCCGGGACCACACCGACCTGCCGTCGCCCAGCGCCACCAGGCAGCGCCGGAGGTCCCCGGGCGCCGGGATGCCCAGGGCGCTGCGCAGCCGCCCGCTCGAGCCGCCGTCGTCGGCCACGCTCACGATGGCGGTCACCTCGCCGGCGTAGCGACGTACGGCCTGGAGGCTGGCGGCCAGGCCGTGTCCGCCGCCGACGGCCACCACCCGCGGGGCCTCGGGGCCATCTCCCCTCACCGGTACATGTCCCGGTGCTGGACGGTGGGCTTGAACCCGTGGTTCTCGATGAGGCGGGCGATCTCCTCGGCCAGCACCACCGAGCGGTGCCGGCCGCCCGTACAGCCCACGGCCAGGGACAGGTACGACTTGCCCTCCTTGACGTAGGCGGGCAGCAACAGGTCGAGCAGGTCGTCCAGCCGGGCGAGGAACTCGCCGGTGTCGGGCTGGCCCAGGACGTAGTCCCGCACCGGCTCGTCCAGCCCGCTCTGCGGCCGCAGGTCCTCGACCCAGTAGGGGTTGGGCAGGAACCTGCAGTCGAGCACCAGGTCCACATCGAGCGGGATGCCGTTCTTGTAGCCGAAGGAGACCACCGACGTCTGCATGCCGACGGTCGGGTCGTCCCGTTCGAACAGGTCGATCAGGCGGTCCCGGAGCTGGTGGACGTTCAGGTCGCTGGTGTCCACCACCACGTCGGCTTGGGCCTTGATGGCGTCGAGAGCCTCCCTTTCCCGGGCGATCCCCTCCCCCACGCTGTCGGACGGGAACGGGTGCCGTCGGCGGGTCTCCACGAAGCGGCGGACGAGCACGTCGTCGCCGGCGTCGAGGAACAGGACCCGTACCCTGGCCCCCGACTGGCGCAGGCGCTCGACGGCAGCGCTGAGCTCGTCGGTGGGCCCGCCACCTCCCCGCCCGCTCACCAGCGCCACCTTCTCGCTCTCCGAGCCCGGACGAGAGACGAGGTCGCTCACCTTGCTGATCAGCGCCGGGGGCAGGTTGTCGATCACGAACCACCCGAGGTCCTCGAGGGTGTCAGCGGCGGTGCTCCGCCCCGCGCCGGAGAGCCCGGTGATGATCAGGTACTCGGCCATGCCGATCCATTGTCACATCCCTGGCGGCGGTGGTCGCTTCTCGGCCCGCAGGAAGAGCAGCCGGGGGATGGTGGCGGCCTGGCCGTACTCGTGGGCGCGGGCCAAGAAGCCGGGCGGGGGCGCCGGCTCCTCCATCCGGATGACGTACAGCCCGTGGGCGGCGAGGACGTTCACGTAGCGGGAGAGGGGCCGGTGCACGAAGGGGATGAAGACCCCCTTCTCCACCTCCTCGACGCTGCTGTCCTCCACCAGGTACGGGCCGATGCGCCAGTACTGCTCGTCCAGGATGCGGTCGTCGATCCAGCCGCTGTCGGGCGTCTGGAGGAGCGGGTGGTTGAGGAACAGCAGCAGGCGGCCACCTCCCGCCAACACCCGGGCCACCTCGGCCACCGCCCCGTCCACGTCGTCGATGTGCTCGAACACCAGGCAGGCCACGACCGTGTCGAACGACTCGCCCCGGAAGGGCAGCCCGGCTGCTGCCGCCCGGGCGTAGCGCGGCCCGCCCGCCCGCCGGCGGGCCAGGTCCACCTGGGCCCACGTGGGATC
>JALYHF010000327.1 GCA_030776745.1 Actinomycetota bacterium
GCTCCAGTCAGGGCGGTGGTCTTCACGCCGACCGTCCCCTTCGCGCCGGCGGCAGCGTAGGTCAGGGACGGCTCCGCTGCCTCCATGGCGACGGCGTCGATGGGCGTACTCGGCGCGGTGACGAAGAAGCCCTCATTGTCGGTTGCGATGGTCTTGGCCGCGCTCAGGGCGTTGCGGAGGGTGGATTGCGCGCTCCGGTCCCTCGCTCGGTTCTGGGCACCGAGGAAGGTGGGGATGGCGATGGCTATCAGGATGGCGATGATGAGCACCACCACCATCAGCTCGATGAGGGTGAAGCCCTCCTCGTCCCGGTCGAGCCGCTTGCGCAGCGTGTTCAACATCGGTTTCTCCTTGCGTGGGGGTGAGTGTGGCTGCGAGGGGCTCGGCCGTCCCGCACTCCTTGTATCGCCACACCTCCGTGGGCGACTTGAGAGCTATTCGCCGGGCCCGGCCGCGCTAGTCACTTGATCAGCTTGATGATGCTGAACAGCGGCATGTACAGGGCGATCACCATGGACCCGACGCTCCCGCCGAGGACCACGATCAGCAGCGGCTCGAGCAGCGAGGTGAGCGAGTTCACCATGGTCTCCACCTCCTGCTCGTAGAACTCGGCGATCTTCTCCAGCATGGTGTCGACGGCCCCGGTCTCCTCGCCCACCGCCACCATCTGCACCACCATGGGCGGGAAGACGTCGTGCTCGCCCAGCCGTCGGGCCAGGGGCTCCCCCTGCTTGACCCCGTCCTGGATGTCCTTCACGGCGCGGGACACGACGGTGTTGCCCGCCGTCTCGGAGGTGATCTCCAGCGCTTCGAGGATCGGGACGCCGGCTCGTACCAGGGCGGCCAGGGTGCGCGAGAACCGCGTGATCACCGTCTTGTGCACCAGGCTGCCGAAGATGGGCATCCTCAGCTTGAAGGCGTCGAAGGCGCTGCGGCCCTTCTCCGTCTGGACCCACCGCTTGAGGCCGAAGACGAAACCGGCCATGGCCAGGACCACGAGCGGAAGGAACTTGACCAGGATGCTGGAGACGCCGATGAGGATCCGGGTAGGAAGCGGGAGCGTGCCGCCCAGGTCGTCGTAGAGCGTCTTGAAGGTGGGGACGACGAAGATGAGCATGGCGGCCACGATGACCAGGACCAGGCCGAGCACGGCGACCGGGTAGGTCAACGCCGACTTGATCTTCGCCTTCAGGGCGGCCTGTTTCTCCAGCGTGTCGGAGAGCTGCAGGAGCACGGTGTCGAGCACCCCACCGATCTCCCCCGCCTTCACCATCGACACGTACAACCGGGTGAAGGTCTTCGGGTGGCGGCCCAGGGCCTCGGAGAGCGAGGAGCCGGTCTCGACGTCCTGGCGGACGCTGGTCAGGATCTTGGCCAGTGCCTTGCTCTCGGTCTGGTCCTCGAGGATGTGCAAGGACCGCAGCAGCGACAGGCCCGAGTTGATCATGGTGGCGAACTGCCGGCTGAAGAGGGCGATGTCCTTGGGCTTCGCCTTGGGCGTGAAGAGGTGCAGCTCCTTGTTGACCCCGGAGGTGTCCTTCTTGTCGATGGCCAGCGGGACGTAGCCCATCTGGCGCAACTTCTCGGCCACCAGGGTCGTGCTGTCGGCCTCGAGTGAGCCCTGCAGGACCTTGCCCTGCTTGTCCCGTACCTTGTACGTGTAGGTGGAGGTGGAGGGCATGGCTACTGGCCGCTGGCCAGTCGCTTCAGGTCCGCCTCGTTGGCGCACCGCTTGAGGGCCGTCTCCATCGAGACCTTGCCCTGGCGCACCAGGGCGCCCAGCGACATGTCCATGGTCTGCATGCCGTACTTCCCGCCGGCCTGCATGGCCGAGTAGATCTGGTGGGTCTTGCCCTCCCGGATGAGGTTGCGGATGGCCGGCGTGGCCACCAGCACCTCCGAGGCCACGGCCCGGCCTCGCCCGCCCACCGTGGCGACCAGCTGCTGGGTGACGACGCCTTCCAGGGAGGACGCCAGCTGGACCCGCACCTGCTGCTGCTGGTGGGCCGGGAACACGTCGATGACCCGGTCGACGGACTGCGGGGCGTCCTGGGTGTGGAGCGTGGCGAACACCAGGTGACCCGTCTCGGCCGCGGTGAGGGCGGTGGAGATGGTCTCCAGGTCGCGCATCTCGCCCACCAGGATGACGTCGGGGTCCTGGCGCAGCACGTGCTTCAAGGCGCTGGCGAACGAGGAGGTGTCCTCCCCCACCTCCCGCTGGTTCACCACCGCCGCCTTGTGCTGGTGGAGGAACTCGATGGGGTCCTCCACGGTCATGATGTGGTGGGCCTTGGTGGCGTTGATGAGGTCGATGAGCGACGCCAGCGTGGTGGACTTCCCCGAACCGGTGGGGCCGGTGACGAGCACCAGGCCGCGGGGGAGGCTGGCGAACTGGCGCACTGACTCGGGCAGGCCCAGCTTCTCGTAGGGCACCACGTCGAACGGGATCACCCGCATCACCGAGCCCACCGAGTCGCGCTGCAGGAACACGTTCACCCGGAAGCGCCCCAGACCCGGGATGGAGTGCGAGGTGTCGAGCTCCCGGTCCTCCTCGAAGCGCTCCCGCTGCTTCTGGGTGAGGACGGCGTAGATCATGCGGCGGATCTCCGAGCCGTTCATCACCGGGAACTCGGTGAGTGGCTTGATGTCGCCGTGCACCCGCACGCTGGGGTGCACGCCGACGGTGAGGTGCAGGTCCGACCCGCCCAGGTCGACCACCCGCTCGAGCAGGTCGTTGACGTGCAGCTCGTCGGCCACGTCGAGCTCGGTACCGAAGGCGGGCGCCGCCGGTCCCACCGTATCCGTGTCGGAGGCCGGTCCGACGGAGCGGCTGGGGGTGGGCGTGGTGCCGTACATGGAGGCCACGGCGCGGCGGATCTCGTCGCGCACGGCGATGGCGGCCCGCAGCGTCCACCCAGTGGCCCCCTCGATCTCGGCCACTGCCTCCTTGTTGCTGGGGTCGGCCATGGCCACGAGCAGGTCGGTGCCGTCCAGGTCCACGGCGATGGCCAGGTGCCGCTCGGCCAGCTCGACCGGGATCAGGCGGTCGAGCGTGGGGTTGACGCCCGTGTGGTCGAAGTCGACGAACGGGACGGCGGCCTGGGCCGCGACCGCGGCCACCAGGTCCTTCTGGCCCACCAGGCCCTCGGTGACGAGGAGCTTCGACAAGGGGACGCGTTCGGCCACCTCCCTCTCAAGCAGCTGCTCGAGGAGGTCGCGCGAGAGGACCTTGCGCTCGACGAGGTGCTCGCCGAGACGGCGGGAAGCCGGCTGCACCCCTTCCTATCGGCGCGCTAGCCGACCACCCTGAGGATCTCCTCGAGCGAGGTCAGTCCCCGGGCCACGTGGGTGAGGCCGGCTTGGCGCAACGTGAGCATGCCCTGGGCCCGGGCCGTCTTGTTGATGTCCTCGGAGTGCTGGCGGTCGACGATGAGCCGCTCGATCTCCTCGGTGACGGTCAGGACCTCGTGGAGGGCGAAGCGCCCGTGGTAGCCGGTCTTGCCGCATGCCGGACAGCCCCCCGGCCGGAACAGCTCCGGCCGCTCGCCGTCCGACCCGTTGTCCCAGCCGGCCGTCTGCAGTTCCGCCCCCGTGGGCCGGTAGGCCTGCTTGCACTTCGGGCACAGCCGGCGGGCCAGCCGCTGGGCCACGATGCAGTCCAGGGCGCTGGCGACCAGGAAGGGCTCCACCCCCATCTCCACGAGGCGAGTGGGGGTGCTGGAGGCGTCGTTGGTGTGCAGGGTGGAGAGGACGAGGTGTCCGGTGAGGGCCGCCTCGATGGCGATGTTGGCCGTCTCCCTGTCGCGGATCTCTCCCACCAGCACGATGTCGGGATCGGCCCGAAGGATGGACCGCAGGGCGGTGGCGAACGTCATCCCCGCCTTGTTGTTGGTCTGGATCTGGTTGACGCCCGCCAGCCGGTACTCCACCGGGTCTTCGACCGTGATGATGTTCTTGGTGTCGTCGTTCAGGATGTTGAGGGTGGCGTAGAGGGTGGTGGACTTGCCGGAGCCGGTGGGGCCGGTCACCAGGATGGTCCCGTAGGGCTGGCGGAAGGACCTCTCGAAGCGCTCCATCGACGAGGGGAGGAACCCGAGGTCGCTGAGGTTGAGGACGGCGGTCCTGCGGTCAAGGACGCGCAGCACGATCTTCTCGCCGTACACCGTGGGCAGCGTCGTGACCCGCAGGTCGACCGGCTTCCCGCCCAGGCTGATGTTGACCCGCCCGTCCTGGGGGACCCGCCGCTCGGCGATGTTGATGTCGGCCATGATCTTGAGCCGGGAGACCATCCCGGGCTGGATGGACTTGGGCGGGCGCATGACGTCGTGGAGCACGCCGTCGATGCGGTACCGGACCCGGACGTCCCTCTCGCTGGGCTCGATGTGGATGTCCGAGGCCCGGTCGGCCACCGCCTGGGTGATCAGCATGTTGACCAGCTTGACGATGGGAGCGTCCTCGACCAACGCGGTGACCTGGGCCAGGTCCTCCTCGATCTCGAGCTCGCTGGCCGCCTGGGCCGAGATGGACTCGGCGTCGCCGTCCATCCGTTGGTACCGGTCTACGGCCTCGAGGAGGGAGCTCTCGGTGGCCACGACCACCTTGAGCTTGCTCTTGGTCATGGTTCGGAGGTCGTCGATGGCCACCACGTTGCCGGCATCGGCCATGGCCACCACCAGGCGGCCCTCCTCCCAGCCGATGGGAAGGGCCCGGTAGCGCCGGGCCACCGAGTTGGTGATCGTGCCGGCGGCGCTGGCGTCGATGGCGTAGTCGGACAGCTCGACGTAGTCGAGCCCGAGCTGGGTGGCCAGCGCCATGGCCAGGTCGACCTCCTCGATGAGGCCGTTGTCGAGCAGGATGCGCCCGAGCAGCTTCTCGGTGGCGGCCTGCTCGGCCAGGGCGCCGTCGAGCTCCTCCTGGGTCAGGAGGCCCTCCTTCACCAACACGGCGCCGAGCTGGTTCCCTCTGGGCATGACCCTTCCCGTTCCGGATCGGCAGGCTGACGCCGAGCGGCGGCGTGTGCGCACGCCGCCCGGCGCGCGCCTATCGACCGATGGGCGCGTGGCCTTTAGTCCCGGTGCACCAGAGCGCCCACGGCGGCCGCCGACATGGCCTCGAGTGGCGGGTCCTCCCCCGTCCAGAGCCGAAACGCGGAAGCGGCCTGGTGGATGAGCATGCTCAGCCCGTTGACGGCGGTGGCCCCCCGCTGGCGGGCGGCCTCGACCAGCGGCGTGATGGCCGGGTGGTACACGAGGTCGACCACAACCTGACCCGGCCCCAGCCGAGCGGCATCGACGACCGGCCCGGCCGGGTGGCCGGCCATGCCCAGCGGGGTGGCGTTCACCACCAGGTCCGCCTGTCCGACCTCCTCGGCTCCACCGGGGCGGCCCACGGGGCCGGCCAGGGCGGCCGCCGTCGCCACCCGGTCCGGCGAGCGGCCCGACACCACGACTTCGGCCGCTCCGGCGCCGGCCAGGGCCAGGACGACGGCGCGGGCGGCACCGCCGGCACCCACCACGAGGCAGCGACGACCCTGGGGGTCGTAGCCGTGATCCTGGCGGAGGGCGTCGAGGAAGCCCTGGCCGTCGGTGTTGTCGCCCAGCAGCGAACGCCCGACGCGGGCCACCGTGTTGACCGCTCCGAGGCGCTCGACGGTGGGCGTCAGGCGGTCCACCAGCCCCGCCACCGCCTCCTTGTGGGGCATCGTCACCGACAGGCCCTCCAGCTGCAGCGCCCGCATCCCCAGCACGGCGCCGGCCGCCTCCCCGGAAAGGACGTGGAAGGCCAGGTAGGTCCAGTCCAGCCCGAGGGCCCGGAAGGCGGCGTTGTGGAGCACGGGTGAAAGCGAGTGACGCACCGGGTCCCCGATGACGGCGGCCACCCGGGTGGCGCCGGTGGGCCAGGGCCGAGGGGTCAGCGCTCGCCCCGGGCGGGTGACGGGGACGGCGCCGGCGGGGCTGGGGGCCCCGCTTCGGCGAGGAGCCCGGGGTTGGGGCCCCGGGCGGGTGACGGGATCAGCACTTGTCCTGGCCGGGGTTCTCGGCCCGGCGGCGGGCCACGTTGCGCTCGTGCTCGGCGTTGGTCTTGGCGAAGACGGTCTCGCCCGTGCAGTCGTTGACGGTGACGTAGAAGAGGAAGTCCCCGTCGGGAGGATCGATGGCCGCGGCCATGGCGGCGCGCCCGGGTGCCGCGATCGGGGTGGGGGGCAACCCGGGCTTCTTGTAGGTGTTGTACGGCGAGTCGATCTCCTTGTCCTTGTCGAGCACCCGGTTCTTGTGCTCGCCGCGGGCGTAGAGGAGGGTGGCGTCGACCTGCAGCAGCATGCCGCGCTTCAGCCGGTTGTAGATCACCCGGGCCACGGGGCCGCGGTCGGCGTCCCGCTTGGCTTCGCGCTCCACCAGGGAGGCCACCACGATGGCCTGGTAGGGCGTGACCACGCCTCCCTGGGTCACCCGGTCGAGGCCGGCCTGGGCCGCCGTGGTGTCGAAGGTGGCCACCATCCGCTCGAGGATGGCCCGCTCGTCGTCCTTGGCCTGGACGTTGTAGGTGTCCGGGAACACCAGGCCCTCCAGGTTGGTGCTGCCCTCGGGCTGGTAGCGGGATCGCACGGCGCCGCTCTCCGCCACCTGGAGGAACCTCTCCGCCGAGCGCCCCGGGAGCTCGCCCACCCGGTCGGCGACCTGGCGCAAGGTGAGGCCCTCGGGCACGGTCAGCCGCTCGAAGGTCGGCGTCGGCCCCTTCTCCAGAGCGGCGATGATGCGGTCGAACGACTCGTTCCGCCGGAGCGTGTACGAGCCGGCCAGGAACGGGCCCGCGCCCTTGGCCCGCACGTAGAGCGAGAAGGTGCGGGCGCTCTCGACCACGCCCTCCCGATCCAGGATGGTGGCGATGCGCTGGCTGGACGAGCCCTTGGGGATGGCCACCGTGACGGCGCGGCCCTCCGGCCCCGAGGGGTCGGTCTGGCGCTGGAACCAGAGGGCGCCGGCACCGGCGGCCAGCAGGCCGCACAAGAAGACCGCTCCGAGCACAATGGCCGGCCGCCGGCTTCTCGGCCCGGACGGGCGCGGACGCATGGGTGCGGAGGTCCGCCCGTCCGGCTGGCGGTCCGTCATCGGCGATGCCCGTCGAGCCAGGACTGGAGGATCACGGCCGCCGCCACCTTGTCGACGGTCCGCCGTCGGGCCGCCCGCTTCACCTCGAGCGCTCGCAAGGTGCTGTGGGCGCTCACCGTGCTGAGCCGCTCGTCGTGGGTCTCCACCGGCACGCCCAGCGCCTCGGCCATCGCCTCCACCTCGGCCAGGGTCGCCCGGGCGGCCGGCCCGGCGTCCCCGCTGAGCGACAGCGGCAGTCCGACGACGACCCGCTCGGCTCCCAGCTCTCGCACGAGGGCGGCCAGCCGGCGCTGATCAGCAGCGGCGTCGCCGGTGCGCTCGAGCACGTCCACGGGTGAGGCGATGGTGCCGGACGGGTCGCTCACGGCCACGCCGATGCGGCGGGCTCCGAGGTCCAGGCCGACGACCCTCACATCCCCAGCTGCGAGCGCACGTGGGCGAGCGCCTCGTCGATCCGGGAGGGGTCCTTGCCACCGGCCACCGCCACCTCGCCCTTGCCGCCGCCACCACCGCCGACCAGTCGCGCCGCCCCGCCGAGCAGTGGCCCGACCTCGACCCCCGCACCCTTGGCGGCGGCGGCGGCCAGGGCCACCCGCTGGCCGTCGGGGGAGCCGATGAGGACCACGGCCTCGACGCCGGGCTCGGCGCGGGTGGCGAGGGCGAGCTGGCGCAACTGGTCGGCCGGCAGCCCGTCCCGGCGGGCCACCACGTAGCGGCCCGCGGCGGCGGCCAGCCGGCGGGCCTCGCCCGTGGCCGCCTCGGTCCGCAGCGCCTTGAGCTCCTCCTCCAGGGTGCGATGCCGCTGCAGCAGCCGCTCCACGGCGGCGGGGACCTCCTTGGGCTCGGCTCGCAGGAGCTCGGCGGCCCGCTCGAGCAGGCGCTCCTCGTCCTTGACCAGCTCCAGGGTCGCCCGGCCGGTGAGGGCGAAGATGCGCCGCATGTTCGAGCCGATCGACCCCTCGGAGACCACCTTGAGCGGGCCGACCATCCCGAGGGCGCCGACGTGGGTGCCCCCGCACAGCTCCACCGAGCGGGAGCCGGCCTCCACCACCCGGACGTAGTCGCCGTACTTGTCGCCGAAGAAGGCGATGGCCCCCAGCTGCTCGGCGTGGGCCCTCGACGTCTCGTAGGCCCGCACGGGCTCGTCGGCCAGCACGAGCTCGTTCACCAGCGACTCGGCCCTCTCGAGCTGCTCTCGGGTCACGGAGCCGAAGTGGCTGAAGTCGAAGCGGAGGTACTCGGGGCCCACCAGCGAGCCCTGCTGCCTCACGTGGGGCCCCAGCACCTCCCGCAGGGCCCAGTGGAGCAGGTGCGTCCCGGTGTGGTTGCGCCGGATGGCCTCGCGGCGCTCGGCGTCGACGGTGGCGACCGCCTCCTGGCCGGCCACGATGTCGCCCTCCGCCACGCGGGCCGCGTGGCGGTACAGGCCGGGGAGGGCGGCGGTGGTGTCGAGCACCTCCGCCCGTCCCGTGTCGGTGCGGATGGTCCCGGTGTCGCCCACCTGTCCGCCGGCCTCGGCGTAGAACGGCGTGCGGTCGAGGAGGATCTCCACCGTTGCCTCCGCCGCCGGCAGGACGGCCAGCACCCGGCCCTTGCTCTCGCACTCGACGTAGCCGGTGAACTCGGTGGTCCCGAACTGCTCCAGCAGCTCCCGATAGACCTCGACGTCGGCGTGGTCCTGGGCTCGGCCAGGGCCGGCCAGGCGGGCCCGTTCCCGCTGCTGGCGCATGGCCACCTCGAAGCCGGCGAGGTCGACATCCACACCCCGTTCCCGGGCGATCTCCCTGGTGAGGTCGATCGGGAACCCGAAGGTGTCGTGCAGCCTGAAGGCCACGTCGCCGCCGACCAGTGGGGCGTCGTCGTCCAGCTCGCCCTCCAAGATGGCCAGGCCGGACTTCAGCGTGGCCCGGAAGCGCTCCTCCTCACGGGCGACCACGCCGGTGACGAAGTCGCGGTTGCGAACCAGGTCCGGGTAGGCGCCGCCCATGACGTCCACGGTGGCCTGCACCAGCGACGGCGTGACCGCCGTCTCCACGCCCAGCCGGTACGCCTGGCGGACGGCGCGCCGGATGATGCGGCGAAGCACGTAGCCCCGGTCCTCGTTGCTAGGGAAGACGCCGTCGTTGACCAGGAAGGTGACGGAGCGGGCGTGGTCGGCGAGGATGCGCAGCGCCACGTCGGTGGCGCTGTCGTCGCCGTAGCGGCGGCCGGTGGCCCGCTCGGCGGCGGCCACGACGGGACGGAGCACCTCCGTGTCGAACACCGATGTGGAGCCCTGGAGCAGGGCGAGGAGCCGCTCGAAACCGGCCCCGGTGTCGATGATCCGTCTGGGGAGGGGGTGCAGCGCCCCGTCCGCCTGGCGGTCGTACTGCATGAACACGAGGTTCCAGAACTCGACGAACCGCTCCTCTCCGCCGTGGGCGGGCCCGCCCCCTTCCCCGTGCTCGGGCCCCCGGTCGTAGTACAGCTCCGAGCACGGCCCACAGGGCCCGGTGTCGCCCATCTCCCAGAAGTTGTCGGCGCCCATGCGCTGGATGCGCTCGACGGGCAGGCCGACGGCCTCGTGCCAGATGGCGGCCGCCTCCTCGTCGGTGTCGTGGACGCTGGCCCAGATGCGGTCGCCGTCGAGGCCGAGCACCTCGGTGGACAGCTCCCAGGCCAGCGGGATAGCCAGCTCCTTGAAGTAATCGCCGAAGCTGAAGTTGCCCAGCATCTCGAAGAACGTGACGTGGCGGGTGGACACGCCGATGTTCTCGATGTCGTCGTGCTTGCCCTTCACCCGCACGCACTTCTGCACCGCCGTGGCCCGAGGGTAGGGAGGGACCTCCTCGCCCAGGACGTAGGGGAGGAACTGGTTCATGCCGGCGTTGGTGAAGAGGGGGGCCCGGGGGTGATGGGGGATGAGCCCGGCCGACGGCACGGCGGCGTGGCCCCGCTCCACGAAGAACTCGGTGAAGGCCCGGCGCAGGCTGCTGGCGTCCATGGTCGCCCGAAAATCCTACCGGCCGGTCTGTCCCGAACGGAGGCTGGGCGGCTGCAGCTGGTCTCGGAGCTGGGCCTCCCGGTCCCGCATGGCGTCTCGCCCCTCGGCGGCCGCCCGCCGGAGGTCCTCGCCCAGCCCCCGGGCCGCCTGGGCCAGGTCGGCCGAGAGCCGGTCCGGCGAGTAGCGCGCCGCCGTCTGGCGCACGACCCGCATGAGCCAGAACGACAAGCCGAAGCCGAACCCGGCCCCGAGCACCAGCCAGAACAGGCGGCGGAACACCCCCGTCACCCTTCTCCGCGTCGCCGCCTGAGCCGGCGGGCGGCTCGGGTGGTGCCGGCCCCGAGCGCCATGAGCTTGATCAGCGGGTTGGAGAAGGCCAGGTACGCCAGGCGGGAGCCGGAGTCGAGGGTGGCTCCGATGTTCTCCGCCTTCTCCAGCACGCCGTCGACGCGGTTGAGCTCGGCGTTGGCCTGGTCGAGGGTGGTGCGGAGCCTGCCCAGCAGCGGAACCGTCTCGTGGCGGATCTCCTCGACCGTGACCCGAACGGAATGCATGGTCCGGCTCAGCGAGGCCAGGGCGAAGACCAGCCCTACCGACAAGATGGCGCTGGCCAGCGCGACCACGATGGCGGCGAAGTCTCCGGCCGTCACGCCTGGCCGTCCTCGGGGCTTCGCATGGCTCGCATCCGTTCGTCGATGACCGGCTCCTGGCCGTGGGGGGACGGCTGGTAGTACACCCGCCCGGCGACCTCCGAAGGCCGGTACTCCTGCGCAACCCACCCGCTCGGGTCGTTGTGAGGATACTCGTAGGCCACCCCGTGCCCGAGTCTGCGGGCCGCCGGGTAGTGGGCGTCGCGCAGATGGGCCGGCACCGGGCCGGCCGGTCGGTCCCGCACGTCGGCCTGGGCCCGGCCCAGCGCCACCGTGGTCCGGTTCGACTTGGGGGCCGTGGCCAGGTACACCACGGCGTGGGCCAGGTTCAGCTGGGCCTCCGGGAGGCCCACGAACTCGACGGCGCGCGCCGCGGCGTCGGCCACCACCAGGCCCATCGAGTCGGCCAGGCCCACGTCCTCGCTGGCCAGGATCACGAGCCGGCGGGCGATGAAGCGGGCGTCCTCCCCAGCGGCCAGCATCCGTGCCAGCCAGTAGAGGCCGGCGTCGGCGTCGGAGCCCCGGATGGCCTTGATGAAGGCGCTGACCACGTCGTAGTGGTCGTCCTCCTCGTAGCGCAGGGCTCGGGTGGTGCGGGCCGCCTCGACGTCGGCTCGCGTGATGCGGCGCCCCGGCGCCAGGGCGGTGGCCACCTCCAAGGAGTTGAGGGCGGCCCGGGCGTCCCCGTCGACCAGGCCGACGACGAGCTCCAAGGCGTCGTCGTCGGCCGTCGCGCCCTCCCTGGCCAGGGCTCGCTCGAGGACGGCCCGAAGGTGCTCAGGACCCAGGGCCTCCAGGCGGAACAAGGTCGAGCGGCTGAGCAGCGGCGCGTTGACCTCGAAGAATGGGTTCTCGGTGGTGGCCCCCACCAGGACGAGCACTCCCTCCTCCACGGCCGGCAGCAGCGCGTCCTGCTGGGACTTGTTGAACCGGTGGACCTCGTCGAGGAACAAGATGGTGCCCCGGCCCTGCTCGGCCCGGGCCCTGCGGGCCGACTCGATCACGGTGCGCACGTCCTTGACACCCGCCGTCACCGCCGACAAGGCCACGAAGGCCCGCCGGGTGGTGTCGGCGATGATGCGGGCCAGCGTCGTCTTCCCCGTTCCCGGTGGCCCCCACAGGATCAGCGAGGTCACCCGGTCGGCTTCGATGAGGGCCCGCAGGGGGGCGTCAGGACCCAGCAGGTGCTCCTGGCCCACCACCTCGTCGAGCGATGTGGGGCGCATGCGGGCGGCCAGCGGGGCGTCGGAGGCCCCCCGCTCGCCCAGCGCCGCCGAGAAGAGATCGTCTGCGCCGGCCACCACGCCGAACGCTACCGGCCGGGTACCACCAGGGGTCCTGCAGGAGCTCGTGGGCGCGGTTCGGGCACTGGAAGGCCTCGCCCGCCGGGACGCCGGCGGCAAAAGGCTACGGAGGCGGCAGGACCCGGATCCCGAGCTCGCTCAGACGGCGGGGGTCGAGGGGCGTGGGTGCCCCACTCAGCGGGTCGGCCCCGGACTGGGTCTTCGGAAAGGCGATGACCTCTCGGATGTTCTCCTCGCCGGCCAGGATGGCGACCAACCGGTCGATCCCGAAGGCGAATCCGGCGTGGGGCGGTGCGCCGAACCGGAAGGCGTCGAGCAGGAACCCGAAGCGGTCCCGGGCCTCGGCCGGACCGATGCCCAGCAGCGAGAAGATCCGCTGCTGGAGCCCGGACGAATGGATCCGGACGCTGCCGGAGCCCAGCTCCCACCCGTTCAGCACCAGGTCGTAGGCCTGAGAGCGCACCGACAGCGGGTCGTCCTCGAGGCGGTCGAGGTCGGCGGGATCGGGCATGGTGAAGGGGTGGTGGGCGGGAACCGGTCTCCCGTCCTCCCCCACGCCCTCGAAGAGGGGGAACTGGGTCACCCAGACGAAGTGCAGCCCTCCCTCGTTCACCGGTGGACGGCCCAGCTCCACGCGCAGCGCGCCCAGCACCTGGCGAACCGTAGGGCGCTCGTCGGCGACCAGCAGCAACAGGTCGCCCGGCTGAGCGGCCAGGGCCAGCGCCGTGCCCGCCAGCTCCTGCTCGGACAGGAACCGGGCGACGGGTGACTCCAGGGCCCGGCCCTCCCCCACCCGCATCCACACCAGGCCCCTGGCTCCGTGCTGCTTGGCCCGCTCGGTGAGCTGGTCCAGCCGGGACCGGCTGAGGGCGCCGGCGCCGGCGGCGCGGACGCCCTTCACGCACGGCGCCTTGAAGGCGTTGAAGCCGGTGCCCTCGAAGATCGGCGTGAGCTCGGTGAGCTCCATGCCGAAGCGCACGTCGGGCTTGTCGGAGCCGAAGCGCTCGACCGCCTCGAGCCACGTCATCCGCGCCGGTGGGCCAGGCCGCTCGCCGGTGACCTCCTCGGCGGCGGCGGCCACCGCCTCGGAGACGAAGGCCACCACGTCCTCCTGGTCCACGAAGGAGGCCTCGACGTCGAGCTGCATGAACTCGAACTGGCGGTCGGAGCGCAGGTCCTCGTCACGAAGGCAGCGGGCGATCTGGTAGTAGCGGTCAAGGCCGCCCACCATGCACAGCTGCTTGAACAGCTGCGGGCTCTGCGGCA
>JALYHF010000328.1 GCA_030776745.1 Actinomycetota bacterium
GCCCCGCCCGCTCCGCCCGCCGAGCCGGCCCCCGAACCGGCCGCCGAGGAGCCGGTCACGAGCTACATCGCTCCCGACGCCACCCGCAGCCGCATCCCGATCTGGGTCATGCCGGTCCTGGCCGCCCTGCCGTTCTGGGGCATCCTCTACGTCGGCGCCTTCGGCGAGCGGGCCAAGAAGCAGGTCGGCGATCCGGGCCAGGTGGCGTACGCCGCGTCCGGTTGCGGGTCCTGTCACGGCACGAGGGGTGAGGGCGGCGCCGGCCCGGCCCTGGCCGGCGGCCAGTCCAAGCTGACGTTCCCCAACGAGGCCGACCACGCCAACTGGATCAAGACAGGCTCGGCTCCCTTCGCCGGCAAGCCCTACGGCGACCCCAACCGGCCCGGGGGCCAGCGCGGACCGGCCAGCGGCGGCATGCCGGCCTTCGGCTCCCTCTCCGACGCCGAGCTCAAGGCCCTTGTCGCCTACGAGCGCGACAAGCTGTAGCCACGGTGACGACGGCCCACGAGGTGCTCGTGGTCGGCGGGGGGCCGGCCGGGGCCACCTGCGCCTACTGGCTGGCCCGTGCCGGCCACGACGTGGTCCTCGTCGAGAAGAAGCGCTACCCCCGGGAGAAGACCTGCGGCGACGGCCTCACGCCCCGCGCCGTCAAGCAGCTCCACGACCTGGGCCTGGCCGACGAGCTGGCCGGCTACCACCGCTTCGACGGGCTGCGATCCATCGCCTTCGGGCGCACCTTGGAGCTGCGCTGGCCCGAGCACCCCGAGTTCCCCGACTTCGGCTACGTCGTCACCCGCAAGGACCTCGACCACCTGGTGGCCGAACGGGCGGTGAAAGAGGGCGCCACCTTGTGGCAGGGCTCGGAGGCGGTGAGCCCGGTGATGGAGGGCGGCCGGGTCCGGGGAGCGGTGGTGCGGCAGCGCACGAGCGGGCCCGACGACGGCGAGAGCGTGACCACCGAGGTGCGGGCGCGCTACACGGTGGTGGCCGACGGGGCCAACTCCCGGTTCGGCCGGGCGCTCGGCACCGTGCGCGACAAGGCGTACCCGATGGGCATGGCCATCCGGGGCTATTACACGTCCCCCCGCCACGACGAGCCGTGGATCGAGAGCCACCTCGACATCCGGGACAAGGCCGGCAACGTGCTGCCCGGGTACGGGTGGATCTTCCCCGTCGGTGACGGGCGGATCAACGTCGGGATCGGCCTGCTGTCCACCTTCCGGCAGTGGAAGGCGGTCAACACCAGCCACCTCATGGCCTCCTTCGCCGAGTACGCGCCCGAGTCGTGGGGGATCCGTCCCGAGACGGCCTGCGGTCCGGCGACGGGTGGTCGCCTGCCCATGGCCCTGTCGGTGGGCCCGGCCGCCGGCCCCACCCACCTGGTGGTCGGCGACGCCGGCGGCACCATCAACCCCTTCAACGGCGAGGGCATCGCCTACGCCTACGAGACGGGCCGCATGGCAGCCGGGGCGGTGTCTGCCGCCCTCGCCACGGGAGACGACCTGGCCCTCCGGACCTACGAACGCCGGCTCCAGGACGAGTACGGGCTGTACTTCCGGGTGGCCCGGGCCTTCGTGAGGATCATCGGGCACCCCCAGGCCATGCGGGCCCTGGTGGGCACGGCCATGCACTCGCGGACCCTGATGGAGTGGGTGCTGCGGATCATGGCCAACCTGTTGCGGCCTGACGAGCTGGGCCCGGCTGAGGCCGCCTACAAGGCGCTGGCCGCCATCGCCCGCCTGGCCCCGGCCCGAACCCCTTCGTTCCCGAGTACGTAGGGCCCGGATACCGGCCCCTACGTACTCGGGAACAGGGGCGGTAGCGAGACGGCAGCGGCGGCCACCTCGGCGGCGGCGGCGCGGGCCATGTCGACGCTGCGCTCGATGTCGTCGCGGGTGTGGGCCAGGCTCGGGAACATGGCCTCGTAGGGACCAGGAGCCAGGGCCACGCCCCGGTCCAGCATGGCCCGGAAGAAGCGGGCGTACAGCCCACCGCCGCAGGCCCGCTGCGCCTGGTCGAAGTTGGTCACCGGCGTCTCGCTGAAGAACAGGCCCACCAGCGGCCCGACCACGGGGACCTGCACGGCGAGGCCGGCCTCCTCCAGCACCTGGGCCAGCGCCGGACCGAGCTCAGCGGCCCGGCCGGCGAGCATGGTGTAGGCGGCGCCGTCGAGCGCTTCGAGCACGGCCCGTCCGGCGGCGGTGGCCAGCGGATTCCCGGACAGGGTCCCGGCCTGGTAGACGGGGCCGACGGGCGCGAGGACCTCCATCACCTCCCGTCTCCCCCCCACGGCGGCCAGTGGGAGGCCGCCGCCGATGACCTTCCCGAACACCGACAGGTCGGGCCGCACGCCGAACAGGCCCTGGGCCCCGGCCGGTCCCAGCCGGAAGCCGGTGATGACCTCGTCGAAGACCAACAGCGCGCCGCTGGCGTCGCACGCCGCCCGCAGCCCCTCGAGGAACCCCGGCGCTGGGGGCACCACCCCCATGTTGGCGGCCACCGGCTCGACGATCACGCAGGCCACGTCGACGTCCACCTCCGGCACCTCGTTGTAGGGCACCACGACGGTCTGGGCCACGGCGCTCTCCGGCACGCCGGCGGAACCGGGCAGGCCGAGGGTGGCTACGCCGCTTCCCCCGGCGGCGAGGAGGGCGTCGCTGTGGCCGTGGTAGCAGCCGGCGAACTTGACGATCCGGCTCCGGCCGGTGAAGCCGCGCGCCACCCGCACGGCGGTCATGGCCGCCTCCGTCCCGGTGGAGACCAACCGCAGCAGCTCGCAGCCCGGCACGCGGTCGCGGATGGCCTCGGCCAGCAGGACCTCCCCCTCCGTGGGGGCGCCGTAGCTGGTGCCGGCCCCGGCCGCCTTCCGGACGGCGGACACCACCGCCGGGTGGGCGTGGCCCAGGATCGAGGCCCCGTAGGACTGCACGTAGTCCAGGTACCGCCGGCCGGTGACGTCCCACACGTGGGCGCCCTCGGCCCGGGCCACGAAGTAGGGCGTCCCCCCCACGGACCCGAAGGCCCGCACCGGCGAGCTGACGCCACCGGGGATGACCTCGCAGGCCCGCCGGAACAGCGCCTCGTTGGTGGCCTCGGGGGCCGGGTCAGCCATCCAGGGACTCGGCCAGCTCCCGGGCCAGGTAGGTGAGGATGACGTCGGCCCCGGCCCGCTTGACCGCGCCCACGTGCTCCAGGGCCACCGCCGGGCCGTCGATCCAGCCCCGCTCGGCGGCCGCCTTGATCATGGCGTACTCGCCGCTCACGTGGTAAGCCGCCACCGGCACGTCGACCGCCGCCCGCACGGCGGCGATCACGTCCAGGTAGGCGAGGGCCGGCTTCACCATCACCAGGTCGGCGCCCTCGGCCACGTCCTCGGCCACCTCGGCCAGCGCCTCTCGGGAGTTGCGGGGGTCCTGCTGGTAGCCCTTGCGGTCGCCCCCGCCGGTGATGGCCACGTCGACGGCATCACGGAACGGGCCGTAGAGCGCCGAGGCGTACTTGGCCGCGTAGGCCAGGATGGCGGTGTCGGCGTGGCCGGTGCCGTCCAGGGCGGCCCGGATGGCCGCCACCTGGCCGTCCATCATCCCGCTGGGCGCCACCACATCCGCCCCCGCGTCGGCCTGCGCCGCCGCCACCCGGCCGTAGAGCTCCAGCGTGGCGTCGTTGTCGGGCTGGCCGGTGGCGTCGAGGACGCCGCAGTGGCCGTGGTCGGTGTACTCGTCGAGGCACAGGTCGGCCATCAGCACGAGTCGATCACCCACCTCGTCGCGGAGGTCGCGGAGGGCGACCTGCACGATGCCGCCGGGGTCCCAGGCCTGGCTGCCGACCGGGTCCTTCACCGCCGGCACCCCGAAGAGGATGACGGCCGGGATCCCGAGACCGGCCAGCTCCCGGACCTCCTTCACCAGCGACTCCCGGCTGTGTTGCACCACGCCGGGCAACGAGGCGACGGGAACCGGATCGGCGACGTCCTCCCGCACGAACAGCGGAGCGACCAGGTCGTCCACGCCGAGGCGGCTCTCGGCCACCAGCCGGCGCAGCGCCGGCGTCCGGCGCAGGCGGCGCAGACGGCGGGCGGGGAAGGTCACGCCCCCAGCCTACGAGCGAGGGCCTCGGCCAGGCCGTCGACGGTGTGGACGGGAGCGACCACGTCGACGCGAAGACCGCACCGCCTGGCCGTGTCGGCGGTCACCGGACCGATGCAGGCCACCACCGGCGGCACCCCCTCCCGGCCCACCGCCTCCAGGTACCCGGTGACGGCGGAGGACGAGGTGAAGGTCACGGCGTCCGCCCCGGCGACCGCGCCCAGCAGCTCGGGGGAGGGCTGCGCCGCCACGGTGCGGTAGGCCTCCACCACGTCGACGTCCCAGCCCGCCGCCCGCAGGCCTTCGGGAACCACGTCGCGGGCCACCGCCGCCCGGGGCAGCAGCACCCGGCCCCGCCCCGTCGCAGCGGGCAGGGCGGCGAGGAGGGCCTCGCCCACGAAGGAGTCGGGAACGAGATCGGCGACCAGGTTCCTGGCGGCCAGGGCGGCGGCCGTGCCGGGCCCGATGGCGGCGATGCGCACGCCGGCGAAGTCCCGAGCGTCGCGCAGCAGCGGGAGGAAGCGCTCGACGGCGTTGACGGAGGTGAAGACCACCCAGTCGTAGGTGCCCAACCGGCCGGCGGCGGCGCCCAGAGCGACACCGCCATCGGCGGGCCCGGCGATGGTGATGGCCGGCACCTCGATGGTCTCGGCCCCGCACCCTCGAAGCCGCTCCACGAGGGCGGAGGCTTGCTGGCGAGCCCGGGTCACCACGATCCGCCGGCCGAAGAGGGGGCGGCGCTCGAACCAGGCCAGGTCGAGGCCGGCCACCTCGCCGATCACGAGGGTGGCGGGGGTGTCGACCTCGGCTGACCCCAGGCCGGCCAGTGTCGTGCGCACGGTGCGCTGTTCGGGTCGCGTCCCCCACTGCACCGACACGACGGGCGTGGCCCCGGGCAGGCCACCGGCCATGAGGCGCTCGGCGATGGCACCCCGGGTGGCCACGCCCATGAGCACGACGATGGTGCCGCCCACGCGGGCCACCGCCTCCCAGTCGGTCTCGGTGGCCGCCCACGGGTCCTCGTGCCCGGTCACGACCGTGAAGGACGTCGACAGCCCCCGGTGGGTCACCGGCACGCCGGCGTAGGCGGGGACGGCCACCGCCGAGGTGATGCCGGGCACCACCTCGAAGGGCACCCCGGCGTCGAGCAGGGCCCGTGCCTCCTCGCCGCCCCGAGCGAAGACGAAGGGGTCCCCGCCCTTGAGGCGCACCACCTCCAGCCCGGCCCGGCCCTTCTCGATGAGGAGGGCGTTGATCTCCTCCTGGTTGGCGCTGGCCCGGCGGGGGGTCTTGCCCACGCTGACCCGCTCGGCGCCGGGGGGAGCCAGTTCGAGCAGGTCGGCCACGGACAGCCGGTCGTAGACCACCACGTCGGCCCGCCGGAGGACCTCGGCCCCCCGCACGGTGAGCAGGCCCGGATCGCCGGGTCCGGCGCCGACCAGGTACACCGTCACGGCGCCGTCCTCTCCCCCGCCGGGGCCCCAACCCCGCCCTCCTCGCCGAAGCGGAGGATCATCGGAGGCCCCGGAGCCCTTCGATGAGCCACCCGCCGCCGGCCTCGTCCAGCAGTCGGCGGGCGAGTCGGCGGCCCAGGGCCTGCCCGTCGTCGCTCTCGTCGCCCGTGCGCAGCACGATCCGCCCGTCGAGGCTCGACAGGAGCACGTCGAGGCGCAGGCTGCCGTCGGCTCCGGGGCGGGCATGGGCGGCGACGGGGAGCGCGCAGCCACTCCCGAGCTCGGCCAGGTAGGCCCGCTCCGCCTCCACCGCCCGCCGGGACGGGCCGTGGTCGATGGCGGCCAGCACCGGGAGCACCCGCTCGTCGCCCTCCCGGCACTCCACGGCCAGCGCGCCCTGGGCGACCTGGGGGAGCATGACGTGGGGCTCCAGCGCCTGGCAGACCGGTGGTCGCCGGTCCAGGCGCTCGACGGCGACCGCCGCCATCACGATGGCCGCGTACCGGGATGCCTTGGCCAGGCGGGTGTCGATGCTCCCCCGGAGGCCGGTGAAGGTGAGGTCGGACCGCAGCCACGCCAGCTGGGCCCGGCGTCGCACCGAACCGGTGGCCACCAGGGCGCCGGGCGCCAGCCCCTCGAGGGTGGATCCCACCAGCATGTCGCGGGGGTCGCCTCGCTGCGGTACGGCGGCCAGCACCAGGCCGGGGGTGGGGGCCGAGGGCAGGTCCTTGGCCGAGTGCACGGCGAAGTCGGCGCGGCCGTCGAGGACGAAGGCCTGCACCTCCTTGACGAACACGCCCTGGCCGCCCATCTCCCAGATCGGCAGGTCCTGGTGACGGTCGCCCGCCGTCTCGACCACCACCTCCTCCACGCCCTGGCCGAGCAGTCCGGCGACGTGGCCGGTCTGCCAGCGGGCCAGGGCGCTACCCCGCGTGGCGGCCCGGAGCACCCCGGGACGGGCCATGCCTACAGGTCGAAGAGGGCTCGGAGCGCCTCGGCCAGCCGGTCGCCCCGTGGCGAGCCGGCCGCCTCCTTCAGGCGCACGGTGGGGCCGTGCAGCACCTTGGCCAGGATGCTCCTGGTGACGGCCTCGACCGCCTCCCGTTGACGGTCGTCCAGCTTGTCCAGGCGGCCCCGGTAGCGGTGCAGCTCCGCCGTTCGCACCTCCTCGGCCTGCTGGCGGAGGGCGGCGACCAACGGCGCCGCCTCCCGGGCGGTGGCCACCGCCGTGTAGCGCTCCACCTCTTCGTCGATGATCGACTGGACCCGGGCGATCTCCCGACGGCGCCCGGAGACCCCCGCCTCGGCGAAGGCGCGCAGGTCGTCCATGTCGAGCAGGGTGACGCCCTCCAGCCGGCCCACCCCCGGGTCGACGTCGCGGGGCACAGCCACGTCGACCACCAGCAGGGGCCGACCGGAACGCGCCGCCATGACGGGGCCGAGGTCGGCCTCGTCCACCAGGACGGTGGGCGACCCGGTGGACGTGAGCAGGACGTCGGCCTCCTCCAGCGCTCCGGCCAGACCGCCCAGCTGCACGGCCCGCCCGCCGACGCGGGCGGCCAGGGCCACCGCCTTGTCCCAGGTGCGGTTGGCCACCAGGACCTCGGCCACGCCGGGGGAGGTGGCCAGCGCCACGGCCATGCCCTCGCCCATGTCGCCGGCGCCCAGCACGAGGATCCGCTTTCCCTCGAGGGTCCCAAGACGCTGGCCGGCCATCTCCACGGCAGCGTGCGACACCGAGGTGGTGCCCCGGGCGATCCCCGTCTCCGAGCGGGCCCGCTTGCCCACCTCGACGGCGTGGCGGAACACGCCGCCCAGGTTGGCGCCCGACGCTCCCTCGGCGGCCGCCCGCTCCCAGGCGCTGCGCACCTGGCCCAGGACCTCGCTCTCGCCGAGCACCGCCGAGTCGAGCCCCGAGGCGACCCGGAAGAGGTGGGCCACGGCGGATTCCTCGTAGTACGAGTAGAGGTGATCGGAGAAGTCCTCCGGCCGGGTGAAGCTGAGCTCGGCCAGGAAGTCCCGCACGTCCCCCAAGGCGGCGTGGAAGCGCTCGGCCACCACGTAGGTCTCCGTGCGCATGCAGGTGGACAGGACCACCGCCTCGTCCACGTTGTCGCGGCCGCGCAGGTCGGCCAGCGCCTTGGGCAGCCGGGCGTCGGTCACCGTCATCCGCTCCAGCACCCCCAGCGGCACCGTGCGGTGGTTCAGACCTACGACGATGACAGACACGCCTGCAGGCGCTCCTTCGCTTGCCGGACCTCACCGGCCCGTATCAACGAGAGCATGTCCGAGTCCAGGGCCTTCTGCCAGTCGATGCCCTCTGTGGAACGCCCGGAGGCGAGGATGGCTTCCCGCTCGGCGGCCAGCAGGCCGACCAGCACCTCGTACTCCGGGCCCACCTCCTCGGCCACCCGGCTCCGCAGCCACGTGGCCAGCGCCGGGCTGTGGCCCCCGGTGGAGACCGCCACCATGATCGGGCCCCGCCGCACCACGGCAGGGAGCGTGAAAGCGCAGTTGTCGGGATCGTCGGCGGCGTTGGTCCAGACCCCGGCCGCCTCGCCGTCGGCGAAGACGGCGCGGTTGACCTCGCCGTCGTCGGTGGCCGTGATGGCCAGGCGGTACCCGGCCACCTCCCCCGCCCGGTACGGACGCTCCTCCCAGGTGAGCCGCGGGCCGGCCAGTGCTCGCACCTCCTCGCCCACCGCGGGCGCCACCACGTGCACCTGGGCCCCACAGGCCAGGAGACCCTCGGCCTTTCGGCCGGCGATGCGACCACCGCCCACGACGAGGCAGCGGCGCCCCGTGAGCACGAGGTTGACGGGGTACTGGGGATGGTCGATGGGCACGGCGACTACTCCAGCGCCATGACGTCGTCCACCTGGGCCACGACGACCTCCCCCGACGGCCCCGCCGGGGACCCAGCCCGACGCTGCTGGTAGAACGACAGGATCTGCAGCTCGATCGACAGGTCGACCTTGCGGAGCGAGACGTGGTCCGGGACGGTGAGCACGACCGGGGCGAAGTTGAGGATCGACGTGACCCCGGCGGCGACCAGCCGGTCGGCCACCTCCTGGGCCACCGTCGCCGGCGTGGCGATGACGCCGATGGCGATCTGCTCCTGGGCGGCCAGCTCCGGCAGCTCGTCGACGTGGCGGATCTCGAGGTCGCCCACCCGTTGGCCCACCTTGCGGGGGTCGACGTCGACCAGGGCCACCACCCGGAAGCCGCGGGCCATGAACCCCTTGTAGTTGGCCAGGGCTCGCCCGAGGTTGCCCAGACCGACGATGACCACGGGCCAGTCCTGGGTCAGCCCCAGCTCGCGGCTGACCTCGTAGAGCAGGTACTCGACGTCGTATCCCACCCCTCGGGTGCCGTACGACCCGAGGTAGGAGAGGTCCTTTCGGACCTTGGCCGCGTTCACGCCGGCCATCTCGGCCAGGCGCTCCGAGGAGATGGTGGCCGTCTTGGCCTCGGCCGACTCGAGGAGGCTTCGCAGATAGACGGGCAGGCGCGCCACGGTGGCCTCGGGGATCCGACGTCGCGGGCGCAGCGCCACGTCGGCATGGTACCGATCTCGTTTCGGGGTTCACAAAGTCACGAGCGAGGGTCCGAGGCGACCGGCCCTAGCCTTGGTCACCCATGCTCCACACCGCCCTGGCCGTCGCCGCTGCCCTGGTGTCGCTGGCCTTCGCCATGTCGACCTTCGAGCGCTGGCTGGTGCGGCGCCGGCGCCACGAGCTGGCCTGGAGCGCCGCCCTGGCCATGTTCTCGCTGGCCTCGGCGGCCCTGGCGGCGGGGGGCGCCCTCGGCTGGAGCCCGGCCACGTTCCGGGTCTTCTACCTCTTCGGCGCCATCACCAACGTCCCGTTCCTGGCTCTGGGGACCGTCTACCTGCTGGGCGGCCGGCGGCTCGGCGACGCCTGGGCCGTGGCCGTCTGCCTCTTCGCCGCCTTCGCCGCCGGCGTCGTCTGGGTGGCACCCCTCACCGCGCCGCTGCCCCGTCACGAGCTCGCTCGGGGCTCGGAGGTCTTCGCCGCCCTCCCCCGCGTCCTGGCCGCCGTCGCTTCGAGCGTCGGCGCCCTGGTCGTCGTGGCCGGCGCCGTCTGGAGCGCGGCCCGTGGGCGCGACCGTCGCCTGGTGGTGGCCAACGCGCTGATCGCCCTGGGCACCGTTGTCACCGGCGCCAGCGGGCTGTTCAACGCCGTGCTCGACGAGATGACGGCCTTCGCCGTGGCGCTGGTGGTGGGGATCAGCGTGATCTTCGCCGGGTTTCTGGTGGCCACGGCGGCCCGGCCGCCCGGCCGGTCAGCGCCCGAGAAGGAGGAACTGCACGAGGGCGGCGCCGAAGATGAGCACCAGCAGCAGGGCGAGCACGATGGTGGTGCCCCGTCTCACGCGGGGGCCTCCAGACTCACGGCGTCACCCGGGCCGAGCCCCAGCTCGTCCGCCGCCGAGCGCCGGTCGAGCGCCACCGAGACCATCCCGTAGGAATCGACCACCAGCCCCACCTCCCCCGCCCCGAGCTCTCCGTAGGTGTGGGCCCGGCGGGCCGTGCGCACCTGGCCGCCGCCCCACCGCAAGGAGGCTCGCTCGCCCAGGGCGGCGATCTCGTCGGGATCGACGTTCAGCTGGACGTTGCCGAAGCGGTCCACCCACAGCACCTCGGCCACCAAGCGGTCGTCCTCCCGGCGGGTGAGGGGGAGCATGCCCGGACGAAGCCCGAGCGGGTCGATGACCTCGCCCAGCTCGGCCAGGTCCACGCCGTTGCACAGGTGGGCGACGACGGGGGCGAAGACGTCGCGACCCGCGAAGGTCGGGCCGGGGGCGGGCAGGTGGTAGGCCGGGTTGGTCAGCGCCACCGCCCGGGTGGCCCCTCCCACCATGGCCACGGCGGGGGCCAGCAGGCCGTTGTCGGGTCCGACGAAGACGGCCTCGCCGTCCTCACCCACCTCGACGGCGACGCCCCGTCGCTCCGTGCCCACGCCCGGGTCGACCACGGCCAGCACCGCACCGGGCGCCAGGTACTGCACGCTGCGCACCAGGGCGAGGGACCCGCCCCGAACGTCGTGAGCCGGGATGCCATGGGTCACGTCGACCACAGTGGTGTGGGGCGCCAGCGACCGGATCACCGACCGCACCACCCCGGCGAACTCGTCCACGAGCCCGTAGTCGGACAGGAACGAGACGGTGTCGTGGTGGCGGCCCATGCGCCCGAGATCACCACGGTTCCCGGAGCCGGGAAGCGGCTAGCCGGCCTCCGTGTACCGGTCGGAGAGGTACTTGTCGACGTCGTCCTCGCGGAGCCGGTAGGACTTGCCCACCCGCACGGCCGCCAGGTCACCGGCGCTGATGAGCCGGTACACCGTCATGTTGGACACCCGCAGCAGGGCCGCCACCTCCGTCACCGTGAGGAACCGGGCCTTCGCATGGTCTGCCTTGGCCAGTGGAATCACCCCTCTCCGCCTGGCCCGACTGTACGACAAGTGTGACCAGTGAGGAAAGTGGTGCCCGAGGGGCGGATGACGACGCTGCGCCCTGATCAGCCCGGCGGCCGGCCCAAGGCCTGCGACCGCTCCGTGGCCGCCTGCACCGCGGCCAGGAAGGCGCCGCGGACGGCGCGTTCCTCCAGCGCCCGCAGCGCCGCCGCCGTGGTGCCGCCGGGGGAGGTGACGGCGGCCCGGAGCGTCTCGGGGCCCTGGCCGGACTCGGCCAGCAGGTGGGCCGAGCCCACCAGCGTCTGCACCACCAGGGCGGCGCTGGTGTCCCGCGGCAGCCCGGCGTGCACGCCGGCTTCGATCAGTGCCTCCGCCACCAGGAACACGTAGGCAGGGCCCGAGCCGGAGAGGCCGGTCACGGCATCGAGGAGGTGCTCGGGGACCCGTACCACCGTGCCGACGGCCGACAGGATCCCCTCGGCCCACCCCAGGTCCCCCTCGCCGGCGGCCTGGCCGGCGGCGATGGCAGCCGCCCCCTTGCCCACCAGGGCCGGCGTGTTGGGCATGGCCCGCACCACCGGTACGCCCTGGCCCACCCACGCCTCCAGGCGGGCGAGGGGGACGCCGGCGGCGATGGAAAGGACGCGAGGAACCTGCGCCGCCGCCACCGCCCGGCAGGCCGCCTCCACGTCGCCCGGCTTGACGGCGATCACGGCGCCCTCGGCGCCGGTGGGCACGTCGGCCACCTGCAGGCCCTCGAAGCGCGCCGCCAGCTCCCGACGGCGGCTCTCCACCGTCTCGACCACCAAGAGCTCGGTGGGGACCGCCCACTCAGCGCCCAGGAGCCCGGCGACGAGGGCCTCCCCCATCCTTCCCCCGCCCACGATCGCCAGCCGAGCCGCCACGCCGCCAGGGTAGGGGGTCCCCTCCGTCAGGACAGGTACGGGCGAGGGTTCTGCGGGGAGCCGCCGACCCGGGTCTCGAAGTGGAGGTGGGGGCCGGTGGAGCGGCCGGTCGACCCCACGGCCCCGATGACCTCCCCCTGGGCCACGCTCTGGCCGTCGCGGGCGCCGAGGCGGCTCTGATGGGCGTAGAGGGTGGAGAGCCCGCCGCCGTGGTTGATGACGATGACGTTGCCGTAGCCGTTCATCACGCCCGAGAAGACGACCTGGCCGGCCTTGGCGGCCCGGATGGGCGTGCCCGAGCCGGCCCCGATGTCGATGCCGGCGTGGAGGCGTCCCCAGCGGTACCCGTAGGGCGAGGTGACCGGTCCCCGAACGGGCCAGCTCATCCCCGCCTTGGAGACCGGGCCGGCCGACCCCCGGTCGACCCGGATCTGCGGCGCCGGGATACGGACCTGCTCCTTGGAGCGGATCAGGGCGTTGAGCCCGTCCTCCTGCTTGGCGACGGCGTCTGCCTCCATCTGGTAGTCGCGGATCCGGGCGTCGAGGGCCTCGGACAGGCGCGTCTTCTCCCGCTGGGCGATCTGCAGCTTGGTCAGCTCGCCCAACACCTCCTTGCGCCGCCTCCCGGCGAGGTCGCGGGCTCGCGCCGCCTTGTCCTGCTCGGCGTCGAGGTCCTGGCGGGCGCTGCGGAGCCCGTCGATCAGCTCGCTGTCGTTGTTGTTGACCTGTTCGAGGAGGGCCTTGCGGCGGCTGGCCTCGCCGAGGTCCTTGGCCTCGAACACGTTGGCGATGGTGTCGTCCTGGGGGCGCACGTAGGCGCTCACCGCCCGGCTGACCACGGCGGCGCGGAGGCTGCCCATCTGCCTCTCGGTGGCGGCGATGCGGGCCTCGGACTCGGCCACGGCGTCCAAGGCGGCCTGGACGGACTGGCGGGCGGCGTCGGCGCTGGCCTGTTGGGCGGCTACCTGTTCGTTGAGGGTGGACACGGCGCCTTCGAGCTGGGCGTCGGAGGCCTTGAGCTGATTCACCTTCGCCGCGATCTCGGCTCGCTTCCTGCGGGCCGCCTCCCGCTGCTCGCGGGCCGCCGAGAGGGATTGCGCTCCGGCTGGCTGGGCGAGCGCCACCGCCAGGAACGCGGCGAGCGCGATGAGCGCGGGTCTGTGCGTGTTGGGCATGCGCGAAATCGAGACTCCCCCACCAACCCCCGCGAGGCTGGGTCGGGTGAAACGTAGTGACTCCGCCGCCGGCGATGCAAGGACTTCGCGCCGCTCCCGTACCGGGGAGGGACCCGTCCGGCGCCCGGTGGTGCCGAGGCCCGAGGAACCTCCCGACGCCGTTCGCACTTCCCCGAACGAACGACGCCGTTCCGCCCCTCGGGCCCTACGGCGCCTCCCACGCTACCGCCGCCTCGTGAGGCGGACAAGGCCCGTTGGCGTGGCCGAGCGTCAGCACTCGACGAGCGAGCGGGCCGTGACCTCGGCGTGGACCCGGCGCAGGCGCTCGGCGGCACCCGACCACGTGTAGCCCCTGGCCCGGGCGGCGGCCGCTCGGGACATGGACGTGGCCAGGACCGCGTCACCCAGGAGCCGGTCGACGTGGGCGGCGAAGGCGGTGGGGTGGCGACCCTCGACCAGGAAGCCGGTTCTGCCGTGCTCGACCAGGGTCAGCAGGCCGCCTACGGCGGCGGCCACGACGGGGGTGCCGCAGGCACCGGCCTCGAGGGCCACCAGGCCGAACGACTCCGAGCGGCTCGGCACCAGGCAGACGTCCGCCGCCCGGTAGTAGGTGGACAACACCTCATGGGACCGCGGGGCCACGAAGCGCACGTGCCGGCCGTCTCGGCGGTCCCCGGTGAGCCCGAGCTCGGCCACCAGCTGGCGCACCCGAGCTGCTTCGCGCTCACCCTCCGGGCCGCTCGGCCCGCCGACCACCACGAGGAAGGCACCGGGGGCGTCCTCCAGGGCGTCCAGCGCTCGCACCGCCACCTGCAGGCCCTTGAGCGGCTGGATCCGACCCACGAACAACAGCATGGGCACTCCGCCCGGCAGCCCCAGGGCCCTCCGGGCCTGCCGTCGGTTCCCAGGGGAGAAGAAGGCGTGCTGGACGCCGGGTGGGACGATCCCGATGCGGTTCGGGTCGGCTCCGTACAACGAGGCGAGCTGGGCGGCCTCAACCGTGCTGGAGGCCAGGACGGCGTCCGAGCAGGCCATGACGGCCGCCTCGGCCTGGGCCCGCCGCTCCGGGTGGTCGTCTCCCTCCGCCTTGACCCGAGCCAGGGTGTGGAAGGTGGAGACGAGGGGGAGGCCGAGCTCGTGCTTGAGGGCGTGTCCGGCCAGTCCCGACAGCCAGTAGTGGGCGTGGACGGCGTCGGCCGGGTGGCCCCGCTCCATGCGGGCCAGCACCCCTTCGGCGAACTCGCCGACCAGTTCCGGCAGCTCCTCCTTGGCCACCTCGGCCAGCGGGCCGGCCGGCACGTGGTGCACCCGTAGCCCCGGCTCGACGGCCACGATGGCCGACGACTCCGGCGACCCGGCTCGGGTGTACACGTCGCAGCCCACCCCGGCCCGGGCCAGGGCCGCCGACAGCTCCCGCACGTAGACGTTCATCCCCCCGCCGTCGCCCAACCCCGGCTGCGCCAGTGGCGAGGTGTGCATCGAGAGGACGGCGAGGTTCCGCATGGACGGCTGTCACCCTAGGAGGGCGCCGGGTCCTTGCCCGCATCGGCGTCGTCCACGACGCTCGGCGAGACGGGCCGGTTGCCGTTCTCGTGACGGAACGAGAGGTACACCCGGCGCATCGTCTGCTTCTGCTCCTCCGTGAGGTACGGGTCACGCAGGATCTCGCGCAACATGTCCTGGTCGGCGCCGCGTTCCTCGAGGATGCCGGCTTGCACGTACAGCGTCTCCGCCGAGATGCGCAGCGCCCTGGCGATCTGCTGGAGGATCTCGGCCGACGGCCGGCGCAGGCCCCTCTCGATCTGGCTCAGGTAGGGGTTGGAGACGCCAGCCAGCTCGGAGAGGCGCCGCAGCGACAAGCGGGCCGTGTTCCGCTGCTCACGGATGAACTGGCCGAGCTCCCGCCAGCGGTCCGGCAGCTCCTTCATGCGAGCAAAGGTAGGCGTTCAGGAGTGGCTCGCACAGCGGCACGAAGGCGGCCACCACATCGGGGTCGAACTGGGTGCCCGCCATCCGCGTCAGCTCGTCGGCCGCCCGCTCCACGCCCATCGAAGGCCGGTACGGACGGTCGGTGGTCATGGCGTCGAAGGCGTCGACCACCGAGAAGACCCGGGCGGGGAGGGAGATCTGCTCTCCCCGCAGGCCCTCGGGGTACCCGGAGCCGTCGAACATCTCGTGGTGCGAGCGCACGATCTCCGCCGCGTTGTGCAGGAAGGGGATGCCGGCGATCATCCGGTAGCCGATCAGCGGATGAGTGCGCATCACCCGCCACTCGGCCACGGTGAGCGGTGCCGGCTTGTCCAGGATGCGCTCGGGCACCCCGACCTTGCCGGCATCATGGAGGAGGAACCCGTACTGGGCGTCGGGATAGTCGTCGGTCACGCCCAGCTCCTCGAGCATGGCCACCCCGTAGAACCGGCACCGCTCGAGGTGCTGGCCAGTGTAGGCGTCCTTGGCCTCCACGACGAAGGCCAGTGCCCGGATGGTCTCCAGATAGGCCGTCTCCAGGCTGGCCAGCGCCTCGCTGAGCTGGCGGGCCCGGTCCTTCTCCCGCCGGTAGGCGCTGACGGCGTCCTTGGCGAAGACCTGCAGCTGCTGCTCGAGGGCCTCGGCGTCGAGGACGGGGTAGCGCTCGGCGTCGGTCACCGGCTTCACGCGGCCACGAGGCCGTCGATGACGTCGAGGAGCTCGATGGAGGAGAAGGGCTTGGTGAGGTAGGCGTCGGCCCCGGCCTGCCGGCACGCCGTCTCGAGAGCGGGGTCGTCTCGTGCCGTCAACATGACGACCTTCACGGCGGCATGGTCGAGGCGCCGGCACGTCTCCACCCCGTCGATCCCGGGCATCATCACGTCGAGCACCACCACGGCCGGCTCGGCGGTCTCGAGAAGCTGAAGGGCCTGGGTCCCGCTGGAGGCCTCCATCACCTCGTAGTCGTCGGCCTCGAGGACCGTCCTCACCAGTCGACGAACCATGTCGTCGTCGTCGACAACCAGGACGAGCCGGTGGGCCGAGATCATCTCAGCAGGGCGTCGACGTTGGCCTCGCCCGACTGGTAGCGCCGGACGATCTCGGCGTGCAGCTGGTCCATGCGGGCGTGCACCCGTCGCCGTTGCTCGGACACCTTGCGCTCGAGCTCGGAAAGGGCGGCGGCCACGGCCGACGCCTCCTCGTCAGTCGTCTTGGGAAGAGCGCCCACCTTGTCCACGTCGATGATGCGATCGAGGGCGGCGGTGAGAAGCCGGAGGTTCACGCCGGGCGCCATCGGCGCCGGCGGCCCGCCCCCCCC
>JALYHF010000329.1 GCA_030776745.1 Actinomycetota bacterium
ACCTTCACCGGGCCGAGGGTGACGTTCTGGAGGACCGTCTTGTGGGCGAAGAGGTTGAACGACTGGAACACCATGCCCACGTCCGCCCGCAGGCGGGCCAGCTCCCGTCCCTCCTCGGGAAGGGGCACCCCGTCGATGGTGATGGTGCCGCTGTCGACCGGCTCGAGGCGGTTGATGCACCGGCAGAGCGTGGACTTGCCCGACCCGGAGGGCCCGACCACCACGACGACCTCCCCCCGGTGGACGGTGAGGTCGACGTCTTTGAGGACGTGGAGGTCACCGAACCGCTTGTTCACCCTCTCGATCACGACCAGCGGCTCGTCGGCCACGGCCGGAGGCTACCCCTCGCCTCACGACTTGAACAGGAACGCGGCCTCCTCCTCGTCGACCAGGAGGCCGAGCTCGTCGGCCAGCTCACGGTGGGCCCCGAGGTTCGGGTCGGCGTCGACGATGTCGAACGCCACCCGGCGGGCGTGGGCGACCAGGTCCTTGTCCCGCCGGAGGGAGGCCAGCTTCAGGTCGCTGCGGCCCTTCTGGCGGGTGCCGAGGATCGTCCCCTCGCCGCGAAGCTCGAGGTCGACCTCGGCCAGCTCGAAGCCGTCGGTGCTGCGCACCAGGGCCGCCAGGCGCTCCTCGGACTCGGGGGTGGCGCCGGCTGCGAGGAGGAAGCACCACGAGGCGGCCCCTCCCCGGCCCACCCGCCCTCGCAGCTGGTGCAGCTGCGCCATGCCGAAGCGGTCGGCGTCCTCGACCACCATCACCGTGGCGTTGGGCACGTCCACCCCTACCTCGACCACGGTGGTGGCCACCAGCACCTCCACCTCGCCGCTCCGGAAGCTGGCCATCACGGCCTCCTTCTGGCGGGCCGGCATCTGGCCGTGGAGCAACCCGAGGCGAAGGCCGGCCAGGACCTCCCCCTGGAGCCGGGCCAGCTCCTCGGTGGCCGAGCGGGCCTGGGTGCGCTCGGATTCCTCCACCAGCGGGCACACGACATAGGCCTGGCGCCCGGCGGCGACCTCCTCCCGGACCCGGCGCCAGGCCTCCTCCTCCTCGACCGGCCCCCGGCTCCACACCGTGGCGACGGGGGTGCGGCCCGGGGGGAGCTCGTCGAGGACCGTGAGGTCCAGGTCCCCGTAGACGAGCATGGCCGCCGTCCGGGGGATGGGCGTGGCCGTCATCACCAGCACGTCCGGGTCGCTGCCCTTGCCGCGGAGGGCGGCCCTCTGCTCCACCCCGAAGCGGTGCTGCTCGTCGATCACGACCACCCCGAGCCGGCGGAAGGCCACGCCCTCGGTGAGCAGGGCGTGGGTGCCGACGAGGACGTCCACCTCGCCGCTGGCCAGGCGCTCGTGCAGCTTGGCACGCGTGGCCGCCGTCGTGCGGTTGGTCAGCAGCTCGACGCGGAGCGGCCGATCGCCGGTGAGGGTGCCCTCGCTCGGGACGTCGAGCCCGGCGACCAGCTCGCGCACGGCGAGGAAGTGCTGCTCGGCCAGCACCTCGGTGGGGGCCATCAGGGCGCCCTGGTAGCCGCCCTGCACCGAGGTGAGGAGGGCGTTGACGGCCACCACCGTCTTGCCCGCGCCCACGTCGCCCTGGAGCAGGCGGTGCATCGGGCACGGGCCGGCCAGATCGGCGTCGATCTCGGCGCAGGCCCGCCGCTGGGCGGCGGTGAGGGCGAAGGGAAGGGCATGCTGGAAGCGCCGGACCAGCTCGCCCCCCACCACGTGGCGGATGCCCTTCGCCGCCCGCTCCAGGGCCCGCTTGCGCAGGACCAGGGCCAGCTGCAGGCGAAGCAGCTCGTCGAGGGCGAGGCGCCGGCGGGCGGCCATGGCGGCCCCCATGGACTCGGGAGCGTGGATCTGGCCGAAGGCCCAGGTCCGCTCGGGCACGTCGAGCGCCCGCCGCCAGCGGGCGGGGAGGGGGTCGGCCAGCTCACCGGCCCGCTGCAGCGCCTCCTCCACCCAGCCGGCCAGGTCCCAGGTGGTGAGACCGGCCTTGTCCGACTGCGGATAGACGGGAACGATCCTCCCCGTCCTGTCCCCGATGAGGTCCACCACCGGGCTGGTCATCCGCCGACGACCCTTGAAGAGCTCGAGCTTGCCGAAGAACACCGCCTCGGTGCCGACCCGCAGCTGGCGGGCCCGCCACGGCTGGTGGAAGAAGGTGCAGCGCAGGTAGCCGCTGCCGTCGAACACGTCCACCTCGACCAGCGAGCGGCCGTGGCGGGTCCGGCGCCCGCTCACCCGCTTCACCGTAGCCAGCACCATGGCTTCGTCGCCCACCCGCAGCTCGCCGATGTGGGCCTGCTGGCTGCGGTCGATGTAGCGGCGCGGGTAGTGCATGACCAGGTCGAGCACGGACTCGATCCCCATCTCGGCCAGCGCTTCGGCCTTCTTGGCCCCCACGCCCTTCAGCTCGTCGACCGGGACGTCGGCCAGCCGGCTCAGCAGGCGCGCCAACGCCGTCTATTCGACCGAGACCAGGTAGGGGTAGTGGGGCTGGCCGCCGTGGTGGATCTCGACGGTCACGCCGGGGCGGTGCTCGCCCA
>JALYHF010000330.1 GCA_030776745.1 Actinomycetota bacterium
GCGCTGACACCCTGGCCGCCTACGAGGCCTCGATCCGGCTGAACTACCCCCTGATCGGAAATGCCGTGCTCGACGTGGCCGAGTTCTTGGCTGCCGTCGACGCCGCCAGTCCCCTCCCGAAGAAGGGGGACAAGGTCTTTGGCTCGGACCACCTCAAGGTGGGAAGCGTCGAGGAGGTGGTCGAGGGCGATGACGAGAAGCCGGGCTACGTCGTGGTGCCTCGAGGGCTGGTGTTCGAACGGGAGACGTTCATCCCCCTCGACGCCATCGCCAAGGTGGGCGAGGGCGAGGTGTACATCAACGTACCCAGGCTCTTCGTGGCCAAGATGCCCTGGGACGAGCCACCCACGACCGCCGCCCGCCAGGAGAAGCTGGGCCCGCGTCGAGAGCAGGTGGGCAATCTCTACGGGTCGCGTGGACCGTCGAGCTGACACGGCCCACTGCATTCAGCGCGACCTCCACTACTACTGACCACGGCGGTGTTCGCCCATCCGGCGCAGGATCGTGTCCCGGCGCCGCTGCAGGTCCCGAAAGGTGAGACTCTTCACCTCGGGCCCCAGACCCATCGCCGCCCGCATCCCGTCGAGGTCGACCTCGATGGACCGAGGGTCGATCCCGACCTCACCGGCGATGCGTTCGCCGTGCCGGGTGGCCAGGTAGGTGGCCACGTGGGTGACCTCGGCGAAGAGGTCGACGTCGGGCGCCAGCGTGGCGATGGCCCCGTTGAGGAACAGGAGGTCCTTGACGAAGAGCATGAGCTCCTTCGGCAGCCGGGCCCCGTAGCCCAGCAGGGCGCGGGTGACCTCGCGGAGCTCGGTAACGAGCTCGTCGGGCGTCATCGTCGTCGGGTCCTTCACCGGCTGGTCGAGGCCGAGATCGTCGATGACGAGGTCAAGATCGGCGTCGGGTGGGAACGCCCCGAGGTCGCGCAGGGCCGCGAGCTGCATCCGAAGGTCGTTCACCGTGGCGCCGACGACGAGGCGGAGGAAGGCACGGCGCCCGGATGGATCCAGGCGCCCCGTGATGCCGTAGTCGAGGAGGGCGACGCGGCCGTCGGGCTGCACAAAGAGGTTCCCTCCGTGCAAGTCGCCGTGAAAGACGCCGTGGAGCACCGCCCCCTCGACGAAGGCGACCATGCCGGCCCGCAGGACGGCGGAGGTGTCGACGCCGGCGGCCCGCATGGCGGCGACGTCGTCCCAGCCGAAGCCGTCGAGGCGCTCCATGACGAGCACCCGGCGGGTGACCAGCTCCGGGTGGGGCCGGGGGACGACGATCGAGCGCTGCTCCGTCTCGGCCAGGATGGCGGCGATGTCGAGCATGCTGTCCGCCTCCAGGCGGAAGTCGAGCTCCTCGAGGATCGTCTCGGCGAACACCTCCACGAGCGCGGGAGGGTTGGCCAGGGCGGTGATGGGGATGCGCCCGACGAGAACGGGCGCGATCCAACTCATCGTTGCCAGGTCGCGCCGGACGAGCGAGGCGACCTGCGGCCGCTGCACCTTGACGACGACGGGCTCGCCGGTCACGAGCGTTGCCGCGTGCACCTGGGCGATGGAGGCGGCGGCCAAGGATTGGCGCTCGAAGGTGGAGAACACCTCGTCCAGGGGTCGGCCAAGGTCGGACTCCACCACCCGGCGCACGGCCTCGAACGACTCTGCGGGCACGTGGTCGCGCAGGAGCCGGAACTCTCGTACCAGCTCCTCGGGGAAGATGCCCTCTCCAGCGGAGATGATCTGTCCGAGCTTGATATAGGTGGGGCCGAGCTGTTCGAAGGACCGCCGGAGGCGCCGGGAGAGGCCGGCGCGCGATGGGCTGCGCCCCGCCCGTCGATCCGTGGCGTACCAACCGGCCAGCGCCTCGCCGAGCAGAGCGACGACGCGCACCACTCGGGCGCCGGGAGGCAGCAGCCGGCGGCGAAGGAGGGCGGGCACCTCGGCACGCGTCCGCGACCGCAGCCGGTCGAGGTCCCGGCGCCACGGCAGGCGCGCCGGGTCTACCAACCACGGCGGGTGGTCGCTGAAGGCGCCGACCTCGAGGTCGTTCGGTGCCGCGGTGGTCACGTCGTCACCTCACGACGACGGTAGGCCCGAGGGGTCCGCTACCGGCAATCCCGCGTGGTTGGACCAGCGGTGCGGCGCTCCTGCAAGCGAAGGAGGACCGTCATAGAGTTGGCCAGGCCACGGTGTCGAGGGACGCTGCGACATGAACAAGGACGACCGTATGGGAGCCCTCCACGGGAGCTAGCAGCGCCCCGGCACCAGGCGCGTGCCATCAGGGGCAGGTGGAAATGGAGACGCACGGCGACGGTGGGTGATCGAAGCCGACGTCGACCCGGCCACCGTGGCGTCCTTCGCCGTGGGCTGCGTCTGCGGCGGCGACCGTCGGCAGGCAAGCGGTCACGAGTGCCCCCCGTCCACGAGGAGAGGTGTGGGCAGTGCGGCAAGCCCCGGTGGCTCTCCGGTGTCGCCTACTACTACCGAGGGATCCACCTCTGTGGCTCCATCTTCCTTCCACCGGGCCCTGGCGAGCTGTGTCGATGCCAGGTAGAGGATCCGGATTCCCTGCGGCTACGTCTGGAGCAAGCCAGCCGCGCGAACGAGTTGCTCCGCAGGCAGCTGCCAGGCGACCGTCGTCCGCCCCCGAGTCGGGGCGGATCCGCCATGGATGGGGGACACTAGCTGGACGTACATGGGCGGTCTATCTCCGCCGCCCAATCGACTCGGGAGCGGCACGGCAGGAGGGCGCCTCAGCGGGGGCTCCCCACGCCGCCGACGCATGGCGCCCCTGGCTCCGGAGCGTGTGGGCCCTGTTCGAAGGCACGGACGAAGCGGTCCAGGCGTGCGTCCTCGGCATCGCTGACCGAGAGCTGACGACCCCATGCGGAGGCGACGACGGGCGCGGGCAGGCCGGGGAACGGGCTGACCAGCACGTAGCGGCGCCCGTCGGCCAGGTCCTCCAGCTCCTCGACCTGGTTCCTGGCCAGGCCCGGGCGGTAGGTGAGCCACACGGCGCCGTGCTCCATGGAGTGGACCGCGGTCTCGTTCGGGACCGGAGACCGGTACACGCCGCAGTTCTGCCAGACGTGAGCGTGGGGGCCGCCCACCGGTGGCCTCTGCGGGTACTCGACGGCACCGTCGACGTGGTCTCGTGACGCCACCTCGAACACCTCCACCCCCCGCGGCGGCCCGGCGGGCACGTCGGGGCCCTTGTCCCGGCTAGCGACAACGAGCAGCACCAGGCCGCCGAGGACCACGACGACGGCCACGGCGGCGAAGAGGCCTGGCCCGACCCGGCTCGCCTTGCTGGTTGGGACCGGGCGTCGCGGCGTCCGCCTGGCCGTCACAGCTCCGTCTCCGTCATCTCCGTCATGTCCCCTCGTCGTCGCGCCAGGCCTCTTCCGAGCTCGTCCGGTTGGCCCGCCACACCAGCAGGGCCAACACCACCAAGGGGACGAGCACGTAGAGCATCTCGTCCCAACCACCAGTCTGGGCAAAAGGATCATCTCAGCCTCCGAGCAGGAGCAGGAGCCCGCCCACGGTGTAGGCCACCATGGCGGCGCCCCTGCGGCGCATGTCGGTATCCAGTGCCGTGCTCACGAGGCGCTGGTTGGCTTGACGGCCTGCACCCACCGAATCCACGGGCGGACATCGCCGCTGCGCACCTGATGGAAGCCGGCCTCACGAACCATCGGTTCGAGCAGATGGACGGGGTTGCTCGCCATGACGGGGTTGATGACCGGACTGATCAGGCGGCGGGCGACTCGGCTGGTGGGCGGCAGGAAGTCGGCAACGAGCAGGCGGCCTCCGGGGCGCAGGACGCGGAACATCTCGCGGATCGCCTGGGGGCGGAGCGCTTCGGGCAGGTGATGGATCATCAGGCTGCTCACGACGACGTCGTACGAGCCACCCTGCGCATCGAGGGCCTCGGCGGATCCCTCCGAGAACGTGCAGTTGGCGATGCGGGTGAGGCGGCGAGCGCGAGCGATGACCTCCCGGGAGGGATCCACTCCCACTGCGGTGCCGCCGGGAACGACGGCTCTTGCCATCACGCGCGTGAAGTAGCCGGTTCCGCATCCGACGTCGAGGGCCCGGTCGCCTGGGCAGGCGCCGCTGAGGGCCGTCAGTCGAGTGAAGACACGCCGTCGACGGCCACCGAAGAAGATGGCGGAGAGCACGTCATAGCTGCGTCCGTGCGGGATGAGCATGCCGGGCGGGTGACCATCCGGAGCGCCGTGCCGGGGGCGTCCCCATTTCGAGACTTCCTCGGTAAACCGTCCGCGTCGCTCCCTTCGAGGCTGATCAGCGGTCACTGCACCTACGGCACGAGCGCCGCACGCTGCTCGTCCTCCTGACGCCGCTTCTCGCGTTTCTCACGCTGCTTGCGTTGCCCGTAGCGGGTCATGCCACGTGGCTTGTACACATTCAGCACCAGGATCACGAGCAAGACCACGAGGCCGATGCCGGGGTGGAGGAGGTCGCCCCCGAGCCGGTCGAGACGGGCACCTTCGGCCTCTTGGGCGACGTCCGCCATGGAGCTCACGGTCGGCATGTGCAAGAGCAGGATCACGGTGGCGAACACGGTCAGCACGAAGGAGAACAGGACCCAGTAGTGCCGGAACAGGCCCCAGTTGGTGCCGAGTGCCATGACGACGCCGGTGAGCAGCGAGGCGAGGGCCAACGGGACGATGACGTACCAGCCGGTCAGCTCCATCGCCATCCAGGCACCGCGCACGGTGGGGGCGTGCTTGCTGTTCGCCGCGGCGACACCGAGGGCCAGGTACGCAACGACGGTGCCGATCCAACCGACCGAGAAGGTGAGATGCGCGGCGAGGGCGGCCTTGCGGAGGGGCGGTGACATGGTCATGGCCGCTGCAGTTCCCGCCTCACGGGCCGTGATCCACCGGCGGCCTGTGGCTGCGGTCTTGCTCGATGACCGTCGACGGAGTCTCGCCACCACCTCCGTGGCGGCCAGGTCCGTGGTCGCCACCCAAACCGGTGAGCTTCGCGACCACGAACAGCAAGACCACGACGAGGGCGATGATCCCAAAGGCCTTCACCCAGGCTGGTGTGCCGGTGGTCGGCCCGCGGTCGGAGCCAAGGCCGGCCTCGTCGCCGGCGCCAACGGAAGGCGGTGAGTCAGCCATGTGTCTCCTCGGTCGCGGCTCAGCCACAGGATCCGGTCTGGAGCGTGCCGAGCTATGGGTCGCGCTCAATTTGTATCGAGACACTTCGTCTTTGTCGAGGACATACTGTCCTGACGTCGTCGTCGCGTATCCTCGACGCTGTGCCGAAGCTGTGGAACGAGACGATCGAGGCGCACCGCCGAGATGTGCGCGCCGCCGTCCTGGACACGACGGCGGAACTGGTGGCCGAGCACGGGCTCCTCTCGGTAACCATGTCGCGGATTGCCGAAGAGACGGGCATCGGACGGGCCACGCTGTACAAGTACTTTCCTGACGTCGAGGCGATCCTGGCCGCCTGGCACGAACGCCAGATCGCGGGCCACCTCGAGCGTCTCGCCCAAGTCAGAGACCAGGCTGGCAGCGCTGCCCAGCGGCTCGAAGCGGTGCTGGAGGCCTACGCCCTCATCTCTTACGAGTCCCGCGGCCACCACGACACCGAATTGGCGGCCCTCATGCATCGAGACGAGCAGGTCGCCCGAGCGGATCAGCAGCTCCGCCGCATGGTGTGCGACCTGCTGACGGAGGGCGCAGAGGACGGCGACATACGGAACGATGTCGGTCCTGACGAGCTGGTGGGGTACTGCCTCCACGCCCTTACGGCCGCCAGCAGCGCGGCATCCAAGGCTGCGGTGCGCCGGCTCGTCGGGGTCACGCTGGCCGGGATCCGCCCGCCACGATGACTGATCACTCCGTGCACAGACAGCAATTCCAACGGCCCTTACGACAGCTCGTGCGCCGCTTGGGCTGACCGAGGGCTACGCCCCCGCGCCGTATTCGCCCTTCGTCGTCGTGGTCTTCACGATGAGCCCTGACGGGCCCGACGCCGGTCGGACACAGGTGACGACCAGGCGGTCGCCGGTGATGTCGACGAGGAGGAACTGCAGGGTCGACTCGGACACCACGGTGAAGCGGCTCCGTCCCGCGGCCGTGGTCTTGCAGCCGCCACCGCTGACCACGTAGGTGACGCCGTCGATGGGATGGGTGCGTTCGTAGTGATGGTCGTGGCCGGCCAGGACCAGATCGACGTCATGCCGAGCGAGGATCGGCTCGAGCCGTTCCCGGGCACCCGGGGTCGAGCCGTGCTTGCCCGACGAGTAGGGCGGGTGGTGGAGGACCACGATCTTCCACCGGTTGGACGAACTGGCGAGGGCGCCCAGAACGCCAGCTCCGGCCCGACACCGGGGACGAGAGGACTTGGGAACGGCGCCTGGCAAAGCGAGCCCGGTAGACAATCTCTGTTGAGCCTACGAGGACTCTCTGGGAGCCGCGTGCCTGCTACGACAGATGGGGTGGCGGGTTTGAGCGGTTCGGAGGGGTCGCACGAGAAGTGGACCGCGCCAGGTGGCTATTCGACCACGCTCAAGGCCAGGGAAGGACCAAGCACGGAACCTCCGTGCGGCACAGGCC
>JALYHF010000331.1 GCA_030776745.1 Actinomycetota bacterium
CGATGGCGACGACGGCCGGGCCGCGCCGGCGCCGGCTTTCGGGCGCAACACGAGCACGATCAGCCACCCCAGGGACATCCAGGAGATCCTGGCCAAGGTCCAGCCGGGCGTGGCGTCGATCCGGACCGAGGTGTTCCAGGGAGGCAGCGGCTTCTTCGACCTCGATCCCGCTCCGGTCCGCGGCGCCGGGACGGGCATGATCCTGTCAGCCGCGGGTGACATTCTCACCAACGCCCACGTGGTCGACGGCGCCACGTCCATCAAGGTCACCCTCTTCGGCGAGAAGGACGCGCGCGACGCCGTGCTCCTGGGCCTCGACAACTCGGCCGACGTCGCCGTCATCAAGCTGCGGGACACCACCGGCCTCGAGGGCCGCCCCGTCGAGCTGGGGTCGTCGGAGAGGATGCGGGTGGGCGACGACGTGGTGGCCATCGGCAACGCCCTGGCCCTGCCGGGGGGCCCCACCGTCACCGAGGGCATCGTGTCGGCGCTCGATCGTTCGCTGGACGGCGCCGAAGGGCAGCTGTCCGGTCTCATCCAGACCGACGCCGCCATCAACCCCGGCAACTCGGGCGGGCCGCTGGTGAACAGCGACGGCGAGGTGATCGGGATCAACACCGCGGTCATCCAGGGCACCGGTCGGACGCTGGCCCAGAACATCGGCTTCGCCATCGCCATCGACGGCGTCAAGCCGATGCTGAACCGCCTTCGCACCGGTGAGGCCGGCGCCCCGCAAGGGTTCCTCGGCGTCACCTCCCAGACGCTCACCGCAGACATCGCCGAGCGCTTCGACTTCGCGGCCGACGCCGGGGCCATCGTGGTGGAGGTGGTGCCGGGATCACCGGCGGACAACGCCGGCATCCGCCGCCTCGACGTGATCACGAGGGTCGGTGACCGTGACGTCAACACCAGCGCCGATCTCCAGACGGCGGTGCGAGCGCACAAGCCCGGCGACCAGGTGGAGATCTCCTGGAAGCGCGGTGACCAGGACGCCAGAGCCACCGTCACGCTGGGCGCCCGACCGACCGGGGGCGGGTAGGCTCCCCCGCTTCGTCGGCCTGCTCTGAGCGGCCAGGAGGTGCCCCACATGTCCACCGCGCCGGAGGAGCTGTCGCAGCAGCCGCCTCGAGGCCACGTCCGTATCGTCTACCTCGGCCCGGTGGCCCCCCACTGGGACCTGCAGTCCGAGTACGGCGATCGTGCCTTGATCGAGGAGTTCCGCCAGCGCGCCCTGGCCCGCCTCGTGCTCCTGCCTCCTCACGACCCCCAGTTCCGGCGCAACCGGGAGCGCGTGGCGCGCGACGCCGAGCGCGAGAACCTCATCCTCGAATGGGACCTCGGCGTGCCCGAGGAGGAAGAGGACATCGACGAGCCGGCCCTCTGAGCCGCCCTCAGCCGGTGCGGTCCGGGTCTCTCCGGCGGGTCCGGATTCTCACGGCCACCGGGCTCGGCCCTGAGATGGCCTCCCGCAGGAGCCGGCGGGCCGCCTCGACTTTCTCGTCCCGTGTCTCCTGGGGGAGGCAGGCGGCGTCGGGGTCGTGGTCCACCGCGTCGGTGCCTTGGCCGTTGTCGTCGCCGTGAGCGGGCGCGCCGACCCCCATCAGGTACTGCCCACCCGCGGGATCGTCGCCGTCCGGTCGAGGTCCTCGATCTCGGGCTCCGAGCCGTCGTCGACGTCTTCGAACAGGTCGTCGATGGCGTCGAGGACGGCGGCCCGGTTCTTGCCGCGCTCCTCGCGCTCGGCCACCATGTCCAGCTCCTCGTTGGACAGGTCGTCGAGCAGGGACACGATCTCACCCACGGTGAGCCGGTCGTAGTCGGGGATGGGGAAGCCCTCGTCCTCGACGGGCTCCGCCTCCTCCTCCGTCATCTCGAGGTCCTCGAGGTCCACCTCCGCCCCACCGCCCGGCTGCAGCTCGGCGATGCGCTCGTCGAGACGTCGCAGCAGGGTGGAGCGGTTCTTGCCCTGCTGCTCGCGCCGGCGCACGGCCTGGAGCTGGTCCAGGTCGAGGGTGGGCAGCAGCTCCAGGACCTGGTTGACCCGTAGAGCGCCGTAGCCCTCGATCGGGAAGTCGGCGCCGGCGGCACCGGCCGGGCCGGCGGCCACCGGTGCCGGAGGCTCCTCCTCGGCCGCCGGCTCCACCTCGAGGTCTTCGGCCCGCTCCTCCTCGCCGACGTCTTCGAACTGGGCGTCGATGGCGTTGAGCACCACGGCCCGGTTCTTGCCGGCCCTCTCCCGTTCGGCCACCACGTCGAGCTCTTCGTCGCTCAGGTCGTCCAGGCGGGCAAGTATCTCGCCCACGGTGCGGCGGTCGTAGTCCTCGATCGGGAACCTGGCGCCGGTGCTGGTGACGACGGTAGGGGGCCCCTCCGGCTCCACCGCCTGTCCCTCCGCCTCCTCCAGCCGGTCCATGAGCTCGTCCACCCGCCGGATGACGGTCCCCCGGTTCCGGCCCTCCTCCTCGTGCTCGCGCACGGCGGCCAGCTCCTCAAGGCCCAGGGTGGGCAGGAGGGGCAGGATCTGGGAGACGCGCATCTCGTCGTAGCCCTCGATGGGCAGCTCGGCCTCTCCCGCCGCGGCCTCGGGGGAGACGGTGGGCAGCCTGGTGGTCCGGTCGGCGCCAGCCGCGCTCCAGCCCGAGGGGACGGACTCTTCGGCCTGTTCCGCGCCCTCGTCCAGCTCCTCTTCGAGCTCGTCCATCAGCTGGTCCACGCGGCGGATGATCGTTCCTCGGTTCCGTCCCTGCTCCTCGTGCTCGCGCACCGCCGCCAGCTCGTCCAGGTCGAGGCTGGGCAGGAGGGGCAGGATCTGGGCCACCCGCATGCGGTCGTAGCCCTCGATGGGCAGCTCGACCGCCTCGTCGGCGTCCTCGGCGGGCTCCGGTGCTGCGGTGGCCGTCGCCCGCTCGGCGGCCACGGCCGCCGCCCAGGGCCGGGGG
>JALYHF010000332.1 GCA_030776745.1 Actinomycetota bacterium
GGTCGTGGTACCAGTGGTCCTCGGGAAGCGTCCCGGCGTTCACGCGGTAGGAGATGACGAGGGGGCCCTTACCCTCGGCGAAGTGCTCTCGCACGAGGCGCACCGGGTCGGACCAGCGGCGGTTGAACCCGACGAAGAGCACTCGGTCGCTCTCTCGCCAGGCTTCCTCGACGTCGTCGAGCTCCTCCATACTGAGGGCCAAGGGCTTCTCGCAGAAGACGTGCTTGCCCGCCCGCAGGGCTCGGGCCGCCAACGCGGCGTGGGTGTCGTGGGGGGTGGCGATGACGACGACGTCGACCTCGGGATCATCGATCACGGCGTGGGCGCCCGAGACGGCCTTCTCGAACCCGGCCCGCTCGGCCAGGCGGCGGGCCGACAGGCCGGAGGCGGAGGTCACCGAGACGAAGCGGCGGAATCCGGCCGCCTTGCACGCCGGGACCAGGACGCTGGAGGCGAAGGCGCCGGCGCCGATAAGGCCCAGGCCGAGCTCCCCGGGAACCGGGTCGGGTGCGGTTGTCCGGATGGGCTGCTCGGCGGATGGTGCGGCCCGGTAGGCGAGGGCTACCCCGAGGTAGGGCTCGGCGCGGGACTCCATGAGCTGGTAGGCGGCGGGGCCGTCTGCGATGTCGAAGCGATGGGTTACCAGGTCGGCGACTCGGAGCCGCTCGGCGGCCAGCAGGTCGACCACGGCCTCCAGGTTGCGACCCTCGGTCCAGCGGACGTGACCGGGCGGGTAGTCGACGGCCCAATCCTCGTAGGCCCGCTCGTAGCGCCCCGGCCCGTAGGAGCGGGCGAAGCGCAGGGACAGCTCCTTGTCGTAAAAGGGCGTGCGGTCGAGGTGCAGCCCCACATCGCCGACCACGACGACGTTGGCCCGGTCGCGGCACAGGGCCGGAGCCCGCATGACGGCGTCCGAGCCGGATCCGGCGGCGGTGAGGATCACGGCGTCGGCGCCCCTGCCCCGTGACCACTCGAGGACGGCGTCGGTGGTGGCGTCACCGCTCTCGAGCAGGGCCAGCGCTCCCGCGGCCGCCGCCCGTTCCACGGCGAAATCTGCCAGGTCGACGCCGGCGACCTGGCAGCCACTGGCCTGGGCCAGCCGTACGGCGAGCTGGCCCACCAGGCCCAGGCCGATGACCACCACCTTGGCGCCCGGGCCGACGTCGGCCAGCCGCAAGCCGTGCAGGGCGATGGAGGCGATGGTGGCGAAGGCCCCGTCCTCGGCGCTCACGCCGTCGGGGACCGCCACGCACAACAGCCCGGGGACGGCCTGGTACTCGGCGTGGTTGGCCTTGCCCGCGCCGCCCGTGGCCACCAGCTGTCCCGGCGTCACCCCGGCGACGTACTCGCCCACCTCCACGGCGATCCCTGCCGCCGAGTACCCCAGCGGGATGTCGTCGGCCAGTCTGGTTCGCACCGCCCGCGCCGTGGGGCCGATGCCCTGGGTCCTCGCCTTCTTCACGACCTGGCGGACCAGGTCGGGGCGGGCGCGGGCCTTGGCCAACAGGCTGGACTGGGCCAGGGCGGTGACGGCCCGTTCGGTGCCGGCCGAGATGACGCTCGACACCGTCTGCACCAGGACCTCGGTGGGGCCGATCGTCGGGCGCGGCACGTCGATGAGGCGCACGGGGCCGCCAGATGCGGCTTGCACGATCTGCTTCATGGCCGGGCCTTGGCGTGTTCGTGGTGCCAGGCGTGGAGGCAGGCCAGCGCCCAGCCGGCCAAGGCGGCGTCGTGCCGGCCGCTGGCGGCGTCATCGAAGACCCGCCTGGCTGGCACCCGCTCGACCAGCCCCGTGTCGGCCAGGGCCTCGATGCGCTCTCGCAGCGCCGCGCTTTGCCGGCCCCGGAACCAGGCGCGGGCGGGGCCCCCGAAGCCGCTCTTGGGGCGGGTGAGCACAGCTTGCGGGACCAGGCCCAGGGCTGCTTCTCGCAGCGGTGCTTTCGAGGTCCCGTTGGACACGAAGGTGGCCGGATCGGCCCGGCACGCGGGCGTCACCACCGCCTCGTCGAGCAGCGGCACACGGACCTCGACTCCGGCCGCCATGGCTGCCTTGTCGACGTAGCCCAGGTTGAGGTTGGGCAGGAACTGGCTCCGGTCGAAGTGGAGGGCGTCACCCAGCGTGGTCGACGAGAGCTCGGGCGACTGGGCGTCGAGCTCGTCGAAACCGGCGTCGGCGCTGTCGCCCACGAGCCCACGCAGCTCGCCCTCCGTGAGCTGGGCCATCATGCGCCAGTAGTGCGGGCGGCGTAGGTCGCCGACAGCCCGGGCCAGCTTCTGGGCGTTGCGGCGAAGGCCGTGGCCCGGTCCAGGGCGGGCTCCGCGGAGGACCGGTGCGCAGTGGCCGAGGGCGCGGCGGGCGGCGTCGGGCAGGGCGGCCGCCCGTCGGGCGGTGGACAGGGACGTGTGCCGGGGATAGCCGGCGAACAGCTCCTCGCCGCCGACTCCGGAGAGGAGGACCTTGGTCCGGCTGGCCTGCACCAGGCGGTGCAGGGTGATGGCGGCGGGGTCGGCCACCGGGTCGTCGAAGTGGAAGCTGAGCTCGGCCGGGTCGGCCGGCGCGCCGTCGATCTCCACGTCGGAGAGGGCGACGGTGGGGTGCTGGTCAGCCACGATGTGGGCGAAGGCGGCGTCGTCGGGGTTGATCTCGAGTCGCTGAGAGGCGGAGTCGTAGCCGGCGGTGAGGGCGTGCAGCTTGGGCCCGGTGTAGTGACGGGCCATCAGCGCCAACAGCAGGCTCGAGTCCAGCCCGCCTGACAGAAGGAGCCCCACGGGCACGTCGCTCAGGAGCTGCCCTGCCGTGGCCCGATCCACCGCCCGGCGCAGCTCCTCGGGGTCGAGGGTGCCGGCACCGCTCTTCGGCAGCCGCCAGTAGCGCCACTCGCGGACTCGGCCCTGTTCCACGCTGAGCGCTCCGCCCGGCGCCAGCTTGCGTATCGCGGCCCAGGGTGTGCGCGGATGGGGCACCCACAACAGGGTGAGGAACTGGGCCAGGGCGACGGGGTCGAGGCCGGGCCGCAGCTCTGGGCGCAGCTCGAGGATGGCGCGGGGGGCCGACCCGGCGACCAGGGCGCCGTCGACCTGCGTCCAGTACAGCGGCTTGACGCCGAGGCGGTCCCGGGCCAGCAGCGCCCGCCCCCGCCGCTCGTCGACCAGGGCGAACGAGAAGATGCCTTCGATGCGCTGGAGCACCTCGTCGCCCCACTC
>JALYHF010000333.1 GCA_030776745.1 Actinomycetota bacterium
GCCGGGCCCCGTCGCCGGTCAGCCATCGGGGGGCCGCCAGCCCGGTGGCGGTGGCCAGAACGGGGGCTCACTGCCGCTGGGCGGTGGCGGTGGCGGCGGGGGCAGCACGCCCGGCCCCCTGCCCGGGCCGCTGCCGGGGGCCGCCTCGATGCCGACGCGGCGGGCGAGGAGCTCGAGGTCGAAGCCCTCCTTGCGCACGCGGAGGTCGAAGTACACAGTGACGATCACCGCCGCGCTGAACGGTGTGGCCAGGACGCTGGCGGCGGTGTTGCCCACGGCCTGGGCCACGGCGTTCACCACCTCGTTGGCGCCGCTGGCGACGGCGCCGACGAGCCCGCTGGACACCATCTGGACGATGGTGACGAGGATGAAGGTCAACAGGAGCACCACGGCCGTCGGCCACCAGCGTCCCTTCACGAGGGCCCGGGACCGCTTGAGAGCGCGCCGGCCCCGGACGTCCTCCAGGAGGAGCACGGGGGTGGCGACCGCCCACGCCCCCCAGAGGTAGATGCCCGGGATGACGCAGGCGAGGAAGCCGAGCACGAGGAAGAACCCCAGCACCATCGAGAGCCACACGAGCGAGCGCAGCCGAGAGGTGGCGAAGCGGAGTGATTCGGTCCAGCCGGGCTCCTCGTCGAGATAGGCGCCGCTCACGATCTTGAGGCTGGCGGCGGTGGCCAGCTGCGAGGCGATGAGGGACAGCACGGTGACGACGAGAAGGCCGCCCAGGAACGTTGGGAAGTCGGCGAAGTCGAGCTCCGGCTCGGCCGGGACGTCGGCCGGCGTGGTAAAGAGCTCGTTCCCGTCCTCCGGGAAGCTGGACACCTGCACCAGGGCCACCAGCAGCGACACCGGTCCCACCACCACGGCGACGGCCTTGACCAGGCTGGCGAAGCGGGCCCGGTAGATCTTGATGGCCACGTCGAGGACCTCTCCGACGCCCAGAGGCCTCAGCTCGCCAGCGTCCATCGCCCCGGCAGGCTAATCGGCGGCCTTCCGCCCGGGGCGTGCCCCGTCCGGAGGCGAACAGCCGCGCCAGGCGAACGGCCAACGATACTGGTCGCCGTGATGGTGCCGTGAAGCGGAACCCCGGTCCGGGCCTGGTGGCCGTGGTGTGCGCCGTGCCCGTCGCCCTCTGGGCGGTCGAGGCACCGCTGGGCGACCGGTTCGGGCCGGCCCGCGTCACCCTGCGCAGCCTGGCCCTCGCCCTGGCCCTGGCCGCCTACGCCGCCTTCGCCGCCAACGTCGTCCTCGGCGCCCGACTGCGCAGCGTCGAGCGCCTCTTCGGCGGGCTCGACCGGATCTACCGGCTGCACCGGCGCCTGGGCGCGACGGTGGCCATCGCCCTGGTGGGCCATGCCGGCCTGATGGCCGCCTCGCGGGGCACCGACGGCGTCGATGCCGCCGTCGGGCTGTTCCTGCCCTCAGCCGGCTCGGCCGTCTTCACCGGGGTGGTGGTGCTGGTGGTGGTGGTGACCGCCGTGCTGCTCAGCTTCTACGCCCCCCTTCGCCACGGCCTGTTCGTGGCCGTGCAGCGGCTGCTCGGCCTGGCCTTCCTGGCCAGCGCCCTGCACGTGTTCCGCGTCCCCGCCACCACGGCGGCCTCACGCCCGCTGCGGGCCTACCTCGCCGCCTTGGCCGTGGCCGCCGGCGCCGCCTACCTGTACCGCTCGGTGCTGGGCCACTTCCTGGTGCGCCGCCATCCGTACCGGCTGGCCGACGTGCACCGCCTGGACCGACGCGTGGTCGAGCTCGTGGCCTCGCCCGAGGGGCCACCGATGCGGTTCGTGCCGGGACAGTTCGCCTTCGTCTCCCTCGACCACCCCTTCGTCGACCACGGTCCCCACCCGTTCTCGATCACGTCCGGACGCGGGGAGCCGAACCTCCGCTTCGTGGTGAAGGGCGTCGGCGACCACACCTCCGCGCTCCTCGACGCCCACCCCGGGGTGCGAGCCCGCGTCGAGGGGCCCTACGGAGGGCTGTGCCACGAGAGGATGCCGAGCCGGCGCCAGATCTGGATCGCCGGCGGCATCGGCATCACGCCCTTCCTGAGCATGGCCCGCAGCCTCGACCACCAGCGCTACCGGGTGGACCTGTACTACTGCACGGCCCACGCCGCCGAGGCCTACTTCATGGAGGAGCTGACGGCCATCGGCCGCCACGGCGCCCTCCGGGTCATCGCCGTGCAGGAGGACGAGGTGGGCTTCCTCACCGCCGAACGAGTGGTCGAGACCAGCGACGAGGTCGACGGCTCCGACGTCCTCATCTGCGGCCCGCCGGCCATGCTCGACAACCTGAGGGAGCAGTTCCTCGCCCGCGGCGTTGCCGAGTCCCGCCTGCACGCCGAGGACTTCCGGTTCCACTGACGGCTCTCGCCCGGCCGCTGTCCGGGCCCCGACCGTGTTCGGTCGCCTACGAGACCTCCAGCCGGTGGCGGCGGCGGTCCACCCGCACGCGGCAGAGCCCGTCGCGGCAGGTGCTGGCCGCCACCTCCACGAGCAGCATCCCGCCGCCGGTCCCACCGGCTCGCACCGCCACGGTGGCGTCCACCGAGTCCAGCTCCCACCGCCCAAGCCCGTCCTGCAGGAGGCCTGGCGGCCGGGCTTCCACCGTGACCCGCACCGGGGTGCCCGAGGAACGGTCGAGCTCCTCGTCGCCCAGGTCCAGGGCGGCCGGGACGGAGAGGACCTCTCCGGGGGCTGCCTCCAGGGGCTCGGCGTCAGCGGCGAACAGCCACGACTCGTCGATCACCACCGGTTCGACGGCACCGGAGCAGGGGTCGACGAGCACCACGCGGTGGTTGTTGGTGTCGGCCACCACCAGGCGGCCGTCGGGCACCACGTCGAGCCCTCCGGGCTCCTCCAGGCCCTCCACCGGCAGGGTCTCGAGCACGCCGCCGGCCCACACCCGCAGCCGCGAGTTGAAGGTGTCGGCCACGTAGAGGCGGTCGGCGTCGGGCGCCGCCGCCACGCCGAGCGGGTGCTGCAGCAGCGCCACCTCACCGGGGCCGTCGGAGCTGCCCCACTCGAACAGGCCCCGTCCCACCAGGGTGACCACCCGCCCGTCCTGGCCGAGGAGCCGCAGGGCGCTGGCCTCGGCGTCGACGAAGGCGATCCCCTCGGTGGTGCGGGTGACGCCGGAGGGCTGAGCCAGGAGCGCCTTGGTGGCGGGGCCGTCGACGAGGTCCTCGGCGCCGGTGCCGGCGGCCACCCGAACGGTGTGCTCGCCGGGCCTGACCCGTACGAGTCGGTGCCGGCCGGCCTCGGCCACCACCCAGGAGCCGTCGCCGTCGGCGACCAGGTCCCAGGGCGAGGCGATGGCGTCCGCCACCACCTCGCCGGTGGAGCGGATGATCCGGTTGGCGGCCGTGTCGCAGACCAACAGCGACTCGCCGTCGAAGCGCACGCCCTGCGGCTCGAAGAAGCCGGTGTGGGCCTCGAGCAGGAGACCGTCGAGCGAGCAGACCAGCACCTGGTCGTGGCCGGTGTCGGCGATGGCGAGGCGCCGGCCGTCGGCCGACACCGCCACCTTGCCGGGGAAGGCCAGGGGCCCGGGAGGGGGCCCGGTCCAGGCCACGTCGACGAGACCTCGCCGGAGGGTCCCCTTGGCCTCGTGGTCGGCGACCAGGGCGGCGATGGCCTGCTCCAGCACGGCGCGGCACCCCTCGCCCGACACGCTGCCCACCACGTAGCCCGCGGGGTCGATCAGCACCACCGTGGGCCACGCCCGCACGCCGTACTGCTGCCAGGTGGCGAGGTCGGGGTCGTCGAGCACGGGATGGGTCACGCGGTGGCGGGCCACGGCCTGGACCACGGCCTCGTGGTCGGCCTCCCGAGGGAACTTGGGCGAGTGCACGCCCACGACCACCAGCTCGTCGGCGAAGAGCTCTTCGAGGGGGCGCAGCTCGGCCAGCACCCGCACGCAGTTGACGCAGCAGTACGTCCAGAAGTCGAGGAGCACGACCTTGCCGCGCAGCCCCTCCAGGGACAGTGGGTGGTCGGTCCCGATCCATCCACCGCGCCCCACCAGCTCCGGGGCGCGCACGCGCGCAGCCATCGTCAGGGTCTACCCGACTCGGCCCACTCCCACCAGATCCCGCCGGTAGATCGAGCGATAGCGCACGGGCGTGCCGGTCTGGGAGGCCTCCACCATCTGGCCGCCACCCACGTAGATGCCCATGTGGTGGATGGGACTGCCGTAGAAGGTCAGGTCGCCGGGCTGGATGCTGGACACGTCCACCCGGCTGGTCGCCGCATACTGCGCCCGCGAGGAGTGGGGGAGCGACTTCCCGCCGGCCCGCCACGCCCACAGCGTGAGCCCCGAGCAGTCGAAGCTGTTGGGGCCAGCGGCACCCCATTGGTAGGGCTTGCCTATCTGGCGCTTGGCCTCGGCCACGGCGGCGTCGGCGCCCGCCGCGGGGGGACGCGAGGCACCGACCGGTGCCGGGCCGAGCAGCCCGGCGGCGCGTGGC
>JALYHF010000334.1 GCA_030776745.1 Actinomycetota bacterium
TGCGGCTGAACTCGTAGCGGTGGATCACCACGGCCTGCGGCACGTAGACCACCCGGAGGCCGCGCTGCCAGCATCGCACGCTCAGCTCGGCGTCCTCGTGGTAGGCGAAGTACCGAGCGTCGAAGCCACCCAGCTCCCCCCACAGCTCCCGGCGCAGGGCCATCCCCGCTCCACTGGCGCCGAGCACGTCTCGCTCGTCGACGAACCGGGCCGCCTCCTCGCCGAAGCGGCCCGCCCAGGAGAAGCCGAGGAAGTGGATCTCGTTGCCACCGGAGTTCAAGCGGTGAGGCTCATCGCCCAGGCGAACGCTGGCGGTGGCGATCCCGACGTCCGGCTTCATCGCCACCTCGGCCAGGGCGGCCAGGGCGTCGGGGGCTACTACGGCGTCGCCGTTGAGCAGGGCCAGGACCTCGCCCGTCGCGTGGTCGGCACCAAAGTTGCAACCGCCGGCGAAGCCGAGGTTGGTACCGGGGCGGACCACGGTCACCCCCGCGGTGCCGTCCAGGCGCTCCACCGCCCCGTCGGTACAGCCGTTGTCGACCAACACCACGTCTGCCCGCACCTCCTCGGAAGCCAGCACGGAGGCCACCGAGCGCTCGAGCCAGGGCTCGGCGAGGTAGGCCAGCACCACGGCGGTGACTCGGCGCACCCGTCTCAGACCATCCGGTGGCCGAGCCGGGACAGGGCCTTCTCGGCCACGAGGCTCGGCCCGCCGTCGCGGAGATGGCGGAGGGCGATGACGAGGTCCTGCCGCCAGCCTCGAGGCGCCTGCTGGACCACGCCACCGGCGAGGGCCGCCATCTCGGGGTCGACCAGGTCGGGGGCCCGCCGCGGCGCCCGACAGAAGTCCAGCAGGGGGGCCAGCACGGCCGACCAGGTGAACTGGGGGCGCACCGCCTCGAGGTTCTTGTGGCACAAGGCGGCCAGCTCGGCGTCGTCCAGCACCCGGAACAGCGCCTCCTCCAGCGCCTCGACGTCTCCGGGCGGCACGGTGAGGCCCAGGGTCTCACGCTCGACCAGCTCGGCGAAGGCGTCGCCGCGGGTGGCCACGATGGGAAGACCGGCCCAGATGTAGTCGAGGATCCGCGTCCGGAACGAGAACTCGGTCTCGAGGTGGTCCAGGTGCGTGCTCACCCCCACGTCGGCCTCGAGCAGGTGGTTCTGGCGTTCGCCGTACGGCACCCATCCTTCGTTGAAGAACACGTGGGCGCCGGTCAGCCCGAGGGCGTCGGCCAGCTCACGGGTGGCCCTCGCCATGCGCATGCCCGGCTCCTCGGGGTTCGGGTGCTCGAGGCCCATGAACACCAGCCGGACCCGAGGGCGGCGGTGCCGCAGCCGGCCCACCGCCTCCACCAGGGTGAGCGGGTCGAACCAGTTGTAGATGCCGCCTCCCCACAGGATCACGTCGTCCGCGGCGGCGATGCCGGGGACGACGTCCCTGAGCGCCGGCCGGGTGGGCACCGGCGGATCTGCGGCCAGACCGAAGGGCACGACGGTGATGAGGGACCCGAGCCGTTTGTCCTCGTCGTAGGTCAGAGGATTTATGCGCCCCACCGCGGACATCTGCCCCAGCCAGAAGTCCCGCTGCTTGGCGGTGGCGCAGAGGAAGAGGTCGCCGCGGGCCAGCTGGTCGTTCAGCACGGCGGTGGCGTTGCGGACGCTGGCCCGGCGCACGGCGTCGCCCTTGTCGCCGGCCTCGAGCTGTTCGAGGTGGAGCGGGTCGTAGAGGTCGACGACCATCACCTTGGTCGTGTCGCGCAGGAATGAGCGCCCCTCGAGGACCGCGCCCTGCAGCACCACCAGGTCGCACCAGGTCTCGAGCTGCTCCAACTCGGCGTCGGTGGCGGCTCGCACGGAGAACCGGGGGGAGGTGATCTGGCAGCGCCCGGAGGTCGTGACCAGCTGCACCTCGTGCTCGGCGGCCAGGGCGTCGGCCACGTGCCAGGCTCGGATGGCAGGCCCCGCCATCTTCGAGGACAGGGCGTCGCCCGTGACGACGAGGATCCGCCGGCGGTCACCGAAGCGCTCGGCCAGCGCGAAGGCCTCGAGGACGGAGTGGTGGGCGGCGACGAAGGCGGCGTCTGTGGCCAGGGGCCGGAGGGGCCCGCCGAAGAGCCGGAGGAGCTCGGCGTCGGGACGGCGGCGAGCGCGCTGGAGGCGGCGACGGGTGCGCTGGAGCTCGGGCACGGCCTGGAGGAAGGCGTCGACGGCCCGCCTCGCCACCGCCAAGGCGTCGTCGCCCTCCAAGGCGGCGCGGTGCAGGGCAAGGGCCACCGCCGCTGGGAGGGCCGTCGCCAACCTGGCGTCGTCGTAGTGGGTGAACACCGTGCTCAAGGCGTTTCGCTCCTGCAGGAACCGTCGTCGGTCCGGTGGGAGCGCCGGCGGGGTCACGGCGGCCAGGGAGACCGCCCACTCCGGGCAGGCCCGCAGGCGATGGCCGAGCAGCCACAGTCGCCAGCCGAGCTCGACCTCTTCACCGAAGCGCTCGTAGCGAACGTCGAACCCGCCCACGTCCCGGAAGGCACGCGCCAGCACCACCAGCGCCTCGGCCGGCGGGTACAGCACCTCGGCGGCGGCTCCCGCTCCCTCGGCGGCGAGGGGGTGGCCGTCGAACGAGAGGGCGCCGGGCCGGGCGCCGTCCAGGGCGGGGGCCACGCAGGTGAGCGATCCGTCGGCCTCGAAGACCTCGACGACCCGTTCCAGCCAACCCGGCTGCGCCTCCACGCCGGGGGCCACGAAGGCCACGTGCTCCCCGGAGGCGGCATCGGCGCCCCGGTTCCTGGCAGCGGCCAGACCCATGCCCTCGTCGCCGCGGACCACGGTCACGTCGTGGCGCCCGGCCCACGCCGGCGCTGCACTGGCGGCGGGGGGCCCGCAGTCCACCACGACCACCTCGACCCGAACCGTGGGCCCACCTGCCAGCGGGAGGGCGGTGAGGTCCGGTTCGCCCACCGGCTCGCCGCCCGTGTGCACGAGCACCACGGAGGCCACGCCGGGGCGGTTCCTGCGGGGCATCGCCGAATGATGCCACCCGCCGGGGCGAGGGCCACGGTCCCGGCTCCCGGCGCGCCAGGCCCCGGTCACTAGCATCACTGCCCGAGCATGCGGATCCTGGTGGTGTCGGCCCACTTCCCGCCCAACTTCATGAGCGGAGGGACCCTGGCCCCCCAGCGCCTGGCGCGGGGCCTGCGGGCCAGGGGCCACGAGGTCGGCGTGTACGCCGGCTGGCTGGGCGAGGGCCGTCGCCCGCTCGACACCTGGACCGAGGCCGACAGCACCGGCCTGGCGGTGCGGTGGGTGGCCACCACCCCCTGGGTCGAGTGGGGACACCGCTACAACCACGACAACCCCCGGGTGGCCGAGGACTTCGGCCGGCACCTGGCCGAGGTGCGGCCCGAGCTGGTCCACTTCCACGCCCTGCAGTCGCTCGGCGCCGGGCTGGTGGACGTGGCCGCCGACGCCGGGGCCAAGGTCGTCCTCACCATGCACGACTACTGGTGGTGGTGCGGGCGACAGTTCTTCGTCACCCGGGCCTTCCAGCCCTGTCCACCCGTCGTGACGTGCGGGGCCTGCCCCTGCGAGGTCGACCGGGCCTGGCTCGAGGAGCGCGGCCGGCGGCTGCGGGGATCGTTGGCCAGAGCCGACGTGGTCCTGGCCGTGTCCCGCTCGTCCGCCGAGGTCCTCGCCGCCAACGGGGTGGACCCGGCCAAGCTGCGGGTTGACGAGAACGGCGTGCCGGACGCCGAGCGCCCACCGGTGGCCGCCGGCAATGGGGGCCACGGGGGGACGGGGAGCGAGCTCCGGCTCACCTACGCCGGCGGGCCCCACCGGATGAAGGGCGTGCACGTCGTGCTCGACGCCGCCCGGCGCCTGGCCGGGCGGCCCGGGTGGCGCCTCACCGCCTACGGAGCCGAGCGATTCGTGCACGACCAGTCCCTCGACCTGTCCGGCCTGCCGGTCGAGCTCCGCCCCTCCTTCGAGGAAGCCGAGGCCGACGATGTCTTCGCCGGCACCGACGTGCTGGTGGTCCCGTCCGTGATGCTCGAGTCTCACTCGCTCATCACCAGGGAGGCCCTGTCACGGCGCGTTCCCGTCGTCTGCACCGACACCATGGGCCCGGAGGAGGTCGTTCGCCACGGCGGCAACGGGCTGGTGGTGCCGGCCGGCGACCCGGCCGCCCTGGCCGCCGCCCTGGCCCGCCTGCTCGACGAGCCAGGGCTGCTCCCCCGGCTGCGCTCGGGGTGCCGGTCGGTCCCGCTCCGCTCGGTCACCGAGCAGGTCACCGAGCTCGAAGGCCTCTACCGCCAGCTGCTGTCCGGCGCCGGAGGGCCGCCCGGGCCCGCCCTGCGCCCACGGCGGCTCCGCCACGTCGGCAGCGTGCTGTTCGTGGTCGGCATCGAGGGCGCTCCGCTGCGCTACCGGGCCCGCCTGCCGGCCGAGGCGCTGGGCCTGCTGGGCGTGAGGACCGAGGTGCGCCACTATCGGGACCCGAACCTGGCCAGGTTGGCCGAGGGAGCCGACGCCGTCGTGGTCTACCGGGTGCCGGCCACCGTCCAGGTGCTCGACCTCATCGCCGCCGTGAGGCGCCGCGGCACCCCCGTCTTCTTCGACGTCGACGACCTCATCTTCGACCCGGGCCTGGAGGCGGAGATCCCCGCCCTCGCCGTTCTGGCCCCGGACGAGCGCGCCCTGTGGCTGGACGGGGTGCACCGCTATCGCACCACCATGGAGGCCTGCGACGTCTTCATCGGGAGCACGGATGAGCTCTGCCGCCACGCCGAGGAGGTGGTGGGCCTGCCCGCCGCCCGCTTCGCCAACGGCGTGGGGATGCTGGTGGCCCAAGCGTCCGACCTGGCGCTCGGGCGCGATCGCCGCCCGGGACCGCTCCGGGTCGGGTACCTGAGCGGGACGAACACTCACGACGAGGACTGGATGCACGTCGAGCCGGCCGTGGTCGCGCTGCTCGAGGCCCGGCCCGGCGTGGAGCTGTGGCTGGTGGGCCTGGTCGAACCCTCGGCGGCGTTGGCCGCCTTCGACGACCGGGTCCGACGCATCCCCTTCCGGCCCTGGCAGGAGCTGCCGGGCGTGCTGCGGGACCTCGACGTCAACCTGGCCCCCCTCGAGGCCGGCCGCCGGTTCAACCAGGCCAAGAGCGCCATCAAGTGGCTGGAGGCCGCCCTGACCGCCACGCCCACCATCGCCAGCCCCACCGCTCCGTTCCGCCAGGCCGTCCGCCACGGGGAGAACGGGCTGCTGGCCGCCACCACGGCCGAGTGGGACGCCGCCCTGCGGACACTCGTGGACGACGACGACCTGCGCCGCCGGCTAGGCCGCAGGGCCCGCCGAGACGCCCTGTTGGAGTGGTCACCGCACCGGCAGGGCTACCGGTACCTCGAGATCCTCGAGGCAGAGCCGCGACGACCCCGGCGGCCCTCCACGGGTTGGACGCCGGTGGCCCACGACGAGCCGTTGGCGCCCACGCCCCTCGAGGCCTACCGCCTGGGCGCCAGCCCAGTCATCCCGCCGGCACGGCGGCGGGTGCCGGGCCTGGCC
>JALYHF010000335.1 GCA_030776745.1 Actinomycetota bacterium
CGCGTTCCCTCTTCGGGTCAGGCTGCTGTCGCCCGACGGCAGCCTGGTCGTCGGCCGCAGCCAGTTCACGGTGCGCTCCACGGCCGCATCGGGCGTGGGGGTGGTTCTGTCGGCGGGGGCGGGAGCCGTGCTCGTCGTGTGGTGGGCCAGGCACCGGGCCATGCGCCGGCGCAACCGCCGGCTGGTGCCGGTGTGACGGTGCCCGCCGGCACCGCCGCCGCACCGCCTCGGCGGCCGAGCCTGTCGCACAGCACGGCGATCATGGCCGCCGGCACGCTGCTCTCCCGCCTCACCGGTTTCGGGCGGCTGGTGGCCCTCGCCTACGCCCTCGGCTTCACCCGCCTCACCGACACCTACAACCTGGCCAACGTCACCCCGAACATCGTCTACGAGCTCGTGCTCGGGGGGGTGCTCTCGGCCACGCTCGTCCCCGTCTTCGTCGACCGGCTGGCCACCGAGGACGAGGACGAGGCCTGGCGAGCCATCTCGGCCGTGGTCACGGCGGCGGCCGCCGTCCTCCTCGCCGTCACCGCCGTGTTCGTGGTTCTGGCGCCGGTCCTCATCCGGCTCTACACGCTCGGGAACGACACGGCTTCGGCGGGGGACCAGCGGGCGGTGGCCACCGACCTGCTGCGCATGTTCGCCCCCCAGGTGGCGTTCTACGGGATGGTCACCCTCACCACCGCCCTCCTCCAGGCTCGGCGTCGCTTCGCCGCTCCCATGTTCGCCCCGGTGCTCAACAACGTGGTGGTGATCGGTGTCCTGCTGGCCCTTCCGCGGGTGGTGGACGACCTGTCCCTCTCCGGCGTCCGAGGCGACGCTGGGGCCCTGGCCCTGCTCGGCGTGGGCACCACGGCGGGCGTGGCCGCCATGGCCGTCGCCCAGCTGCCCTCTCTGTGGAGGGCCGGGGTACGGCTGCGCCCGGTGTGGGAGCCTGGCCACGAGGCGGTGCGCACCGTCGTACGCCTCTCCGGGTGGACCTTCGGGTTCGCGGTGGCCAACCAGGCGGCTCTCTGGCTGGTGATCGTCCTGGCCAACCGCCGGCCCGGGGACCTGTCGGCCTACCAGGCCGGGCAGATCTTCTTCCTGCTGCCCCACGGCGTGTTCGCCGTGTCCGTGATGAGCGCCCTGCTCCCGGACCTCTCGGAGCGCTGGTCGCTCGAGGACCTCGACGGCTTCCGGCGCCGCGTCGGCCTGGGGCTGCGCACCATCGCCGCCGTGCTGGTCCCGGCCGCGGTGGGCTACATATGCCTGGCGCGGCCCGTGGTGAGCGTGGCCCTCGAGCACGGAGCCCTGCGCGCCAGCTCGGCGCGGACCACGGCCGACGTGCTGGCCCTGCTGGCCGTCGGGCTGCCCGGCTTCAGCGCCTACCTGTTCCTCACCCGCGCCTACCAGGCCATGCAGGACACCCGCGCCATGTTCGTGCTCTACGTGGTCGAGAACGCCATCAACGTCGTGCTGGCGCTGGCGCTCTACCCGGCCCTGGGCGTGCGGGGCCTGGCCCTGGCCTACGCGCTGGCCTACACGGGCGGCACCGCCGTGGCCATGGCCCACCTCCGCCGTCGCATCGGAGGCGTGGAGGGCGCGGCCGTGGCCCGGTCCTGGCTGCGAGTGGGCGGGGCCAGCGCGCTGATGGCCGTGGCCGTGCTCGGCCTGGCCGCCCTCACCGGCCCCGCCCTGGCCAAGGTGGTGGTGGGCGTGGTCTCCGGTGTTACCGTGTACCTGGTTGCGGCCAAGGCCCTTGGCGTCGAAGAGCTGACGACCCTGCTCCGCATCCGGAGGCGCCTGGCGTGATCGCTGGCTGGCTGGTGAAGGTCCTCCTCGGGATCGCCGTGTTCGGACTCGTGGCCGTGGAGCTAGGCTCGCCGGCCATCACGCGGGTCCAGCTCGACGACGTGGCCCACGACGTGGCCGACGAGGCCGCCCACGAGCTGCGCGCCGGCAACGCGCACGATGCCGCCGCCCAGGCCCAGCGGAGCGTGGCGGAACGCGACGCCGTGCTGAAGGAGTTCAGCGTCGACACCCAGGGCCTGGTGCACGTCACGGTCGGCCGGCAGGCCCGGTCCCTGCTGTTGAGCAAGTGGGACAGGACCGACGGTTGGTACGACGTCGAGGTCTCGGCCGCCAGCGCCCGGAGGGGGGCGTGATGGGCGCGGTCCGCGTCGTGTCCGACAGCGCCTGTGACCTGCCTCCCGAGATGGCCGCCGAGCACGCGATCGACATCGTTCCCCTCACCATCCGCTTCGGGGAGGAGGAGCTGGTCGACCGGCGCGACCTGTCGCCCAGCGAGTTCTGGGCCCGGGTGGCCCGGTCGCCCGTGCTCCCCGAGACGGCGGCGCCGTCCCCCGGGGCGTTCGCGGAGGCGTACCGCAAGGCAGCCGACGAGGGCGCCGACGGCGTGGTCTGCGTCACGTTGTCGTCGGCCCTGTCGGCCACCTACGAGGCCGCCTCGCTGGCCGCCCGCAGCGTGGAGTCGACCGTGCCCGTGCGGGTGGTGGACTCCCGGGCCGTCACGCTGGCCGAAGGCCTCATGGCGGTGGCGGCGGCGAGGGCGGCGGCGGAGGGAAGGAGCCTCGACGAGGTGGCCGCCGCCGTGACCGCCCTCGTCCAGCGCAGCCGCATCTTCGCCGCCCTCGACACCCTGGACAACCTGAAGAAGGGCGGGCGCATCGGCGCCGCCCAGGCCTTCCTGGGTTCCATGCTCTCCATCAAGCCCGTCATTGAGGTGGCCGACGGCAAGGTGGAGCCGGAGTCGCGGCAGCGCACCCGGGCCAGGTCGCTTCGCTACCTGGTGGACAAGGTGCGCCAGTTCGACCCGGTGGAGAACCTCGCCGTCGTGCACGGGGACGCGCCGGACCTGGACGAGTTGCTGGGCATGCTGGCGGCGGTGTATCCCCGCGACCAGATCATCGTGGGAGACGTGGGGGCGGTGATCGGCACCCACGCCGGGCCCGGCGTGGTGGGCGTGACCTTCCAGGTGGCCGGCTAGAGCCGTCGGCGGCCGCTCGGTACGGTAGGGCCGCCGTGCCGCACCCCCTCCCGTCGATGGCCGGCCGGATCCTCGCCGGCCGCTACCGGGTCGTGCGCGCCATCGCCCGAGGAGGAATGGCCGAGGTGTGGGAGGGCCATGACGAGGTGCTGGCCCGCGCCGTTGCCATCAAGATCCTGCACCCGCACCTCTCCGACGATCAAGACTTCCTGGAGCGCTTCCGCCGCGAGGCGGTGGCCGCCGCCCGGCTGGCCCACCCCGGCATCGTCGCCACCTTCGACACGGGGACCGACGACGGGGTGGCCTTCATCGTCATGGAGCTGGTGCCCGGCCGCACGCTGCGCCAGGCCATCGAGGAGGGAGGGCCACTGGCTCCCGCCGTCGCCGTGCGGGTGGCGGCCGAGGTGGCCGACGCCTTGGACCACGCCCACCGGGCCGGCCTCGTCCACCGTGACGTCAAACCGGCCAACATCCTCCTGGTCGAGCACGACGGCCACACCGGCCCGTTGCTCCAGGTGAAGGTGGCCGACTTCGGCATCGCCCGCCAACAGGCGCAGGGCATCCGGCAGCTGACGGCGACGGGAGCGGTGGTGGGAACGGCGAAGTACCTGGCCCCCGAACAGGTCGTGGGGCGGACGCCGGACGCCCGTACCGACGTCTACGCCCTTGGTGTCGTGCTCTACGAGATGCTGTGCGGCCGGACGCCGTTCCAGGCCGAGACCGAGTTGGCCACGGCCCTCCAACACGTCCGGTCCGACCCCACCCCGCCCGGCCAGTTCCGCCCCGGCCTCCCGCCGTCGCTCGAAGGGGCGGTGCTGCGGGCCATGGCCAAGGACCCCGACGACCGGTACGGCTCGGCCGCCGAGTTCCGCACCGCTCTGCTGGCCGTGGCTGGCGAGGACGGGTCCCCCGCTCCCGGGACCCCGCAGGTGGTGCGCGACGGCGCCCAGACCGACGTGATGGCGGACGCCGAGGAAGTCGCGAACGCCGAGGCCGTCCCGGTGGACGGCGCCGGGGCAGGGGCGGCGAGCGCCGGGGCAAGCTCCCCGCTCGACGGCGCCGTGCCCCACGTCGTGCGCGACCCCACTCCGCCGCGAGGGACCGCTCCCGTCGCCAGGGGGGCCAGCGGGGGCCGGTCCTGGGTGCCGCTGGCCC
>JALYHF010000336.1 GCA_030776745.1 Actinomycetota bacterium
GATGCGAAACGCCAAGCAGGTGAAGTGCTCCGAGTTCGCCTCGGCCATCGTCGACCGGCTGTAGAGAGCCGGCCATGGCCGCGCCGCGTCCCGTGAACGTCACCGTGACCGGCGCCGCCGGCCAGATCGGCTACGCCCTCGTCTTTCGCATCGCCTCCGGACAGCTGCTCGGCCCCCACCAGCCGGTGGTGCTGCGCCTGCTCGAGATCGAGCGGGCCATGCCTGCCCTCGAGGGCGTGGCCATGGAGCTCGAGGACTGCGCCTTCCCCCTGCTGGCCGACGTGGTGACCACCAGCCACGCCTCCACGGCGTTCGCCGGCACGTCGTGGGCCCTGCTGGTGGGCTCGGTCCCCCGGCGGGCGGGCATGGAGCGACGGGACCTGCTGGGGGTGAACGGCGCCATCTTCGTCCACCAGGGCCGGGCCATCGCCGCCGCCGCCGGGGGCGACGTGCGCGTCCTGGTGGTGGGGAACCCCTGCAACACCAACTGCCTCATCGCCCGCAGCAACGCCCCCGAGGTCCCGGCCGAGCGCTGGTTCGCCATGACCCGCCTCGACCAGAACCGGGCCCGCGCCCAGCTGGCCAGGAAGGCGGGCGCCTCGGTCGCCGACGTGGCCAACCTGGCCATCTGGGGCAACCACTCGGCCACCCAGTACCCCGACTTCCAGAACGCCACCATCGCCGGAAGGCCGGCTCCGGACGTGATCGCCGATCACGACTGGCTGCGGGGGGAGTTCCTCTCCACCGTCCAGCGCCGGGGCGCGGCGATCATCGAGGCGAGGGGCGCGTCCTCGGCCGCCTCCGCCGCCGCCGCCGCCCTCGACTCGGTGGCCAGCATCCTGACCCCCACGCCCGGCGGCGACAACGTCGCCCTGGCCGTGCCCAGCCGGGGCGAGTACGGCATCCCCGAGGGGCTGCAGTTCGGCTTCCCGGTCCGCAGCGACGGCTCGTCGTGGTCGGTGGTGGAGGGGTTCAGCCTCGATGGCTTCGCCCGTGAGAAGATCGCAGCGACCACCGAGGAGCTCGTCGCCGAGCGCGACGAGGTGAAGGAACTGCTCCCGTGAACACACTGGCACCGGCGTCGGCCGGCACGAGGGCCTGGGTGCAGGACTCCCCGCTCGGGGCCCTGCGGGTGAGCGTGGGGGAAGCCGGCCTGCGCTCCATCGACTTCGGGGGCCGCCCCGGCGCCCCGTCCGGTCCGCCCGAGCCGACGGTGGCCGCCGCCCTGGCTGCCTACTTCGCCGGTGAGCTGAGCGCGCTGGACGAGCTGGCGGTGGACCTCGACGCTCGCCCGCCGTTCACCCGCACCGTGCTGGGCGCGCTGCGCCGGGTGGGCCCGGGCCAGCTCACCACCTACGGCGCGCTGGCCGCCGCCGTGGGCAGGCCGCTGGCGTCACGGGCGGTGGGGAGGGTGATGGGGGCCAACCCGCTGCCCATCGTCATCCCCTGCCACCGGGTGCTGGCCGGCGGGGGATCGCTGGGCGGCTATTCCGGCGGGCTCGAGGTGAAGGGGTGGTTGCTGGCCCACGAGGGCCACGAGGGGGCGTGGAGCCGCCGGCGTCAGGCCCGGGCCGGCTCGGCCACGTCCACGCCCAGCCGGCGCAGGTAGGTCAGCTTCCGCTCGATGGCCGTCCTCCAGGAGGTCAGGTCGGCCTCGAAGTGGGCGCGGTCGCCGTCCTCGTAGGCGTGCTCCAGCTCGTCGAAGGCGGCATCCTCGGCGTCGAGCAGCTCGCGGTACCGCCGCAGGAAGTGCTCGTCGATCACCTCGGCCAGGGTCAACGTGTTCTCCTCACTGTTGGCAACGTGGCCCGGATCGTACCGTCGCCGTGGCGCCGGCGCCGACCAGCGGCGCCGCGGCGCTAGAGGACACACGCGGGCATGCCGTTGGCCCGGGAGAACAGGAAGATCCGGCGGGCCAGCGGGTTGCCCAGGTCGGCCACCGACGTGTAGGTCTTCTCGGTGCCCTCCCGCAGGGCGTCGGCGTAGCGGTGGCCCACGGCCACGTAGGCGTCCCAGTCGTCGAGCCAGCGGTCCACCTCGGCCTGGTCGCCGGCGGCCACCGGGAGGGACCGCAGCCGGGCCACCACCTCGGCCAGGCGGTCGGCGGCCCGGTCCACCCCGGTGGCCACCGTGCGCGGGTCCTGCTCACCCTCGCCCCGCTCGGGCCGCTCCTCGCGCAGGGCCGGCAGGGCGCGGGCGCACACGGCGTCGGCCCGTTGAGTGAAGGACCGGTCCTCGATGGTGCGAGGAGGCAGATCGGGGCGGGAACGCAGCGCCCCGGCACCGACCAGGACCAGCGCTCCGACGGCGAGGGCAGCGAGCACGCCCAAGCGCCGCCGCCTGCTGGCCGTGCCGCCACCGGCACCGTTGCTGGGCGGGGCCGGCACGGCGCTACCGGTAGGACGCCCGCCGCCGCACGGGGGCCAAGGCCTCGGCGATGTCCCGGAGCAGCGCCTGGTGCTCGAGGAGCAGGGTCGCGTCGCCCGACACCCGGATCTGCCCGGCCACGAGGGCGGCCTCGGCGCTGAGCTCGCCGCTGGCCACCGCTGCCGCAGTGTCGTGGGACTGGCACACGGTCACGTCGGCTCCTTCTGCCTGGCCCAGCCCCGCCTCGATGGCGCCGCCTTCCAGCCGGACCCAGTAGCGGACCTCGCCGTCCCGCCCGCCGGTCACCACCTGCTGCACCGTGAAGCGGGGGGCGGAGGAGGCGGCCGCGGCCGGGGGCCGGCTCGTGCGGAAGGCGGCGTTCACCTCGTCGAACCACTCTGGGCTGAGGTAGCGGGCCACGCCGACAGGTCTAGCCCAAGGGCCGCTCACCGGTCCGGCGAGCTGGCTCGTACCATCGCCGTCGTGGAGGCCGTCGCCCCGCCCGACCCGGCGTGGGAGCGGCGCCATCCAGGTGAACCCGAGTGGTGGTCGTTCGACTTCTGGGCCCCGGGTGCCAACCTGGGGGGGTTCGTCGGCCTGGTCTTCGGCGCCGCGCCGCGAGTGGCGTGGTACTGGGCTGCCCTGGTCGGCTCCGGCCGCCCCTACCTGTTGGTGCGCGACCTCGAGGTGGCCGTGCCCCGGCTGCCCGGCTCCCGGCAGGTCCGCTCGGACGGGCTGTGGGCGGACGTCAACTGCGAGACCCCGTTCGAGCACTGGTCGTTGGGACTGGAGGCGTTCGGCGTGAGCATGGACGACCCGAGCGAGGCGCTGGGGGCCGAGCGAGGGGACCGGGCCGGGCTGGGCCTCGACCTCGAGTGGGAGGCGGTGGCCGGCATCGTCGGGGGCGACGGCGGCTACGAGCAGCCTTGCGCCGTCCACGGCGAGATCCTCGTGGGCGCCGGCCGGGACGTGGAGACGATCGGCCTCGACGGCCACGGATGGCGCCGACACGGGTGGGGCGACGTGGACTGGTTCGCCACCCCCCGCTCCTGGCTCGGCGGCCGCCTCCACGACGCCACGCCCTACCGCGCCGCCGACGTGGGGATCCACGACCTGGTCACGCTCCACCGTGCCCCGCTCGTGCTGGAGGCCGCTGCTCGCCGGGCCGTGCTGGAGCGCCGCCTCTGCCGCTTCACCGCTCCCGACGGCCGGCCCGGGCACGGCTGGGCCGAGTGGGTGAGCCCCGCCGGCGATCAGGCCGGATAGGCGCTCACCTCGGTGGCCTTGACCGAGGCCCACACCTCCCCGCCCTCGGCCAGCCGGAGCTCGGTGGCCGCCGCCCGGGTCAGCTCGGCCGTGAGGGGCAGCGGCCCCCCGATGGCCAGCCTCACCCGCCCGCCCTCCTCGTCGAGGGACAGGATCGGTCCGCGCACCACGTTTCTCGGCGACCCCGTCGGCGCCTGGCGGTGGACGGCGACGGCGCGAGGGTGCACCACGGCCAGCACCTCGCCGTGGGCGACGTCGGAGATGGTCAGCCGGTGGCCACCGGCCAGGACGACGTGGTCACCGCAGGCGGTCCCGCGCAGCAGGTTGACCCCCACCAGGTCGGCCACGTACCTGCTGCGGGGCCGGGACCGCAGGTCTTCGGGCGTTCCCTCCTGGGTGATCCGCCCGTCCTCCAAAACCACCAGGCGATCGGCCAGGGCCACGGCTTCGAGGGGGTCGTGGGTGACGACGAGGCGGGCGCCCTCGAAGCCCGACAGCTGCTCGGCCACCAGCCGCCGGGCCTCCGGTCGGGCCGAGGCGTCGAGGGAGGACAGGGGCTCGTCGAGCAGGACCAGCCGGGGCCGGCTGGCCAGGGCCCGGGCCAGGGCGACCCGCTGGGCCTCACCGCCCGAGAGGGCCGACGGCCGGGCCCGAGCCCGGTGGGACAGGCCCACCCGCCCGAGCCAGCCGGCGGCTTGGCGGCGGGCCGGGCGGCGACGCCAGCCTCGCCGACGAAGGCCGTAGGCCACGTTGTCGAGCGCCGACAGGTGCGGGAAGAGCAGCAGGTCCTGGAACACCACGCCGAGGCCCCGGTCCTCGGGGGCCAGGCGGATGCCTGCCGCTGGGTCCTCCAGCACCGCCCCGTCCAACACCACCCGTCCCCGCTGGAGCGGGACGAGCCCGGCCAGGGCGGCCAGCAACGTGGACTTGCCGGCCCCGTTGGGCCCCAGGAGCCCCATGGTCTGGCCTGGGGACAGGCCCAGGGTGGCGGCCAGCTCGAACCCACCCCGGCGGACCACGGCCTCGGCCTGCAGCGTCATCGTGGGACTGCCAGGCGGATCCAGCGTCCCCGCAGCGCCACCAGCACGCCCACCGACACGGCGACCAGGACCACGCTGAGCACCAGGGCGGCACCGGGGTCGGCCTCGAGGGCCACATAGACGGCCGAGGGCAGCGTCTCGGTGCGCCCGGGGAGGCTCCCGGCGAAGGTGATAGTGGCCCCGAACTCGCCCAGGGCCCGGGACCAGGCCAGGGCCGCCCCCGCGCCGAGCGAGGGGGCGACCAACGGCAGCGTCACGGTTCGAAAGGCGGTCCACGGACCGGCGCCCAGGGTGGCCGCCGCCTGCTCGTAGCGGCTGTCGACCAGGCGCAGCCCGGCCTCCACGGTGATCACCACGAAGGGAAGGGCCACGAACAGCTGGGCCAGCACGACTCCGGCCGGGCGGAACGGCAAGGTGACCCCGGCCACCCGGTCCAACCAGCGCCCGGCCAGGCCTCGGCGGCCGAAGGCGGCCAGCAGGGCCACGCCGCCCACGACGGGAGGAAGGACGAGGGGAAGGGTGGCCAGGGCCCGCACGGCGGCCTTGCCCGGGAGCTCGGACCGGGCCAGGAGCCAGGCCAGCGGCACCCCGAGGGCCACGGCGGCCAAGGCCGCCAGCGTGGAGGTGGCCAGGGAGAGGCGAAGGGCCTGGGCCGTCGCCGGCCGGGCCACGACCTCGGCGGCGTCCGACCACGGGGCTCTGGCCACCAGCCCGACCAGTGGCAGGCCCACCACGACGAGGGCCAGCAGACCGGGAACGGCCAGCACCACGGGGACCCGCCGCATCATGGAGGGCCGAAGCCGGCCTCGGCGAGGACCCGCTGGCCGGCCCCCGAGCGCACCAGCTCGACGAAGCGGCGGGCGGCGGCCGGCCGGTCGCTGGCCCGCAGGACGGCGATGAGGTACACGGCCCGTACGTTGTGGGCGTCGGGGATGTCCACCACGTCCAAGCCGGCCCGGCCCCGCACCTCGGTGACCCAGGTGACCCCGGCGTCGGCCTCGCCGCGCTCGACTCGAGCTGCCACCGCGGGCGCGCTGTCTTCAAGGGACACCGGGCGCACGCCGACACCCGCCCGGCTCAGCGCCTCGCCGGCGAGACGACCGGCCGGCACGGCGGGGGCGGCCAGCGCCACGTCCAGGCCGGGGCGGGCCAGGTCGGCCAGCGACCGCACCGCCTCCGGGTTCGCCGGCGCCACGGCGATGGCCAGCCGGTTGGTGGCGAAGGGAACGGCCGGGGCGGCCAACAAGCGCGCTCGGGAGAGTGCGTCCATGCTGGCCTCGTCGGCGGTGGCCACCACGTCGGCGGCGGCACCGTCCTGGATCTGGGCCACGAGTCGGGACGATGCCGCGAAGCCGAACGTCACTCCGCCGTCGAAGCCCCCCGCCGCCTTCTCGAACACCGCCCGTAGCGAGGATGCACCCAGCACGGTGAGGTGGTCGGCCTCGTCCTGGGGAGCGGTGCAGGCCACCAGGCCCACCAACGCCAGGGCCACGGTGGCCGCGCTAGGCACGGGCCGGCGTCTCGACCACCACGTTGGTGGCCTTCACGGCGGCCACCACCCTCGAGCCCGGTTCGAGATCGAGCTCGTCGGCCGCTTCCCGGGAGAGCAGAGCCACCACGCGATGGGGTCCGGCCTGGATGTCCACCTGGGCCATGACGGTGTCGCGGGTCACCTTGGTGACGATCCCGGGCAGGCGGTTCCGGGCCGACTGGGCGGAGGCGCCTCGGACCTCCGTCGCCGGGCCCACCCGTTCGCGGGCCAGGCGGGCCAGCCCGGCACCGTCCACCAGGCGATGCCCGCCCTCCGTCCGCCGGCTGGCCAGCTGGCCGGCGTCGACCCAGCGGCGCACCGTGTCGGGGCTCACGCCCAGCACGCTGGCTGCTTCACCGATGCGAAACTCGCTCACGCGAGGATCCTAGGCGTCAGGTCGTGCTGAGCGAGGTTCTCGTCGATCTTCCGCCGGTGGCCTCGGCGCAGTCGCCCGGTCCTGTTCCGCCCCGCAGCGAGGTATCCTAAAGAACAGCTCCGGTGGCCCTGCCGTCATCCCGCCGACGGAAGCGGGGCCTGGGCTGGCCCCCGTGTGGCTCACCGGAGCAAGGTCCCTCGTCCGGTGTCGACCCCCCGGGAAACCCCGGACGGGGGGCCCCCTTTCCCTCGCGGGTCAGGGCTGAGGGTGGATGGGCGGGGGGAAGGGCGTGAAGAGGGTCTTGCGGGTGGCCTCGTCGATGACGCCCGTCGCCGGGAGGCGGGCCTCCTGCTGGTAGGCCTGAACGGCGGCGGCGGTGGCGGGCTCCCACGCCCCGGTGACCGGTGTGGGGAAGCCGAGGCTGGTGAGCAGGGTCTGGTAGGCGCGTACCTGCCCGCGGGTGAGCTCCGCCGGCGGGGCCGCCGGCAGCCGGAACTCGCCCGCGTCCCGGATGGCGTCCCAGGCCTGCTGGTCGGCGTGGTGCCACGACCACCACGACACGCCGATGGCACCCACGTCGTCGCCCGCCCGCATGAAGCGCAGGAGCTCGTCGCGGTGCGGGACGCCGGGCGGCCCCCCCTCGGAGACGGCGTCGTAGGCCTGGCCCACGGGGATGAGGGGCTTGCCCAACGGCCCCAGCTCGCGGAACGTGCCGAGGACGTCGCGGACGGGGTCCCTCCGCAGCCAGTAGTTCATCGGCGCCACGGCGTCGAAGGAGGCGACCACGTCGGCGAAGGGATAGTGCAGCATCTGTGACGACGGGCGGGGCACACAGGCGATGAGCGGGTAGTTCGGCCCTACCGCCCTCCGCAGGCCGGCGCCGAAGCCCTGCGCCGTTTGGGGGGAGATGTTCACTCCCATGCTGCGCATCTCGATGTCGGCGACGTACCCGTCCACGCGGTGGCCGTCGGGCGTGACGTGGCGGATGGCCTGCAGGGCGCGTTCGACGTCACCGGGCACGTTCTTGAGGTAGGGGAAGTCCCAGGCGTAGACCCGGATCCCGGCGGCGTGGGCGACCGGCAACAGCCGGTCGAGGAAGCCGGCGGCATAGAAGCCCTGCTTCAGGGAAGCCGTGCGCACGTAGAGATGGGAGAGACCCACGGCCCGGGCCCGGGCCACGATGGCGTGAGGGTCGCCCCCCTCGGCCTGCTCCGAGCGCCAGATCCACATCCCCTTGCCCACCGGCAGCGCCCCACGGCGGGCGGGGAC
>JALYHF010000337.1 GCA_030776745.1 Actinomycetota bacterium
GGCGCAGCCAGAACAGGAAGGCGGCCAGACCCAGGTTGGCGGCACTGAAGCCGTAGTCGAGCGCCAGCTGCCAGGCCGACTCGGTGCGGTGGGAGCTGTCGGCCATGCGCAGGGCCACACGCCCGAAAACGCCGGTGGACAGACCAGCGTCGTGGAGCCGGTCGTGCAGGGCCGGATTCGTCTCGGCCACCGCCGCTACCACCCCGAGGGCCAGCACGGCCACGGCGAAGGCGAAGAAGGTCACGAACACCGGAGCCAGCGGCCCGAAGCGCCGCCGCTCGGCCGCCACGTCCACCTCGCGCCGGGGCTCGCCCCCTTCCACCCAGGCGGGCTGAGGCGCTTCGGGAGACGCTTCCGGGGCCAGCGGCAGGGTCACCGGACGACGAGCTGCCCGATCATCTGGGGATGGATCAGGCAGGCGAAGGGATAGGTGCCGGCCCTCGTGAACGTGACGCTCAAGGTGTCGTCGTCGTCGAACGCCAGCCCCGAGGAGCGGAAGCCGCTGCCGTCCCATGCGCCGGCGTCGACGTGGGCCGGCACCCGCTCGGGTGGCTCGCCGCCGTTGACTCCGGGTGGATCCGGTGGGGCGGGCCACCCCTGGGGCTCCTCGGCTTCCTTGTTGAAGCTCACGGTGCCGTCGGGCGCGGTGGAGAACACGGGGAAGTACTCGGGCACGTTGAAGCTCAGGGTGTGCCCGCCGCCGAAGGTCCACGTGACCTTCTCGCCCACCTTGGCGGACAGGTCTCGGGGGACGAACTCGTTCACGATCCCGAAGATGAACGTGTTGTCCACGAAGAACTCGGCCGGAACGCCCACCAGGTTCTTGCCACGCGTCTCCACCCGGCGCGTCTGGCCCGGGTCGCCAGCCGTCACCGGCCGCCCGGCGAGGGCCTCCTTCCAGTTGTGCAGCAGGGGCGCGACCTTGCGCTCGGCCTCCTTGCGGGCCTGGCGCGCCACCTCGCCGGCCGCTGGGATCTCGGCGCCCTTCTGCTTGACCTCCACCTGGCCCCACTGCAGCGGGCCGTGGAAGTTGCAGTAGTACGTGTACGTACCGGGCGTGGCGTCATCGGCCACCTTCATGCTGAAGGTGTTCCCCTGCACGCCCTCGTAGGGAATGATCCCGCTGTTGTAGATGGCCTGCCGGCCGGTGAACTCGGGCTGGGCACGGTTGGGGCAAGGCGTCTTCTCATCGCCGGGGTACGTGCCGTCGAAGCCCTCGGCGTCCACGTAGCAGGGCTGCGCCGCGTTCTGGGCCAGGCCCTCCCTGGCGAAGGCGTAGGGAACGGCCTCGCCGAAGACCTCGAACTCCTCCGGCTCGTCCTCGGGCACCATGCCCGTTCGCTCGATCTCGGTCAGGAGCCGGAGCACCGGCTCGATGTTGTCGTCGACCAACGTGCCCATGGTCACGCTGTGGGGTTCGCCGGCCCACGCCTGCTTGAACTCCACCGTGTCACCCTGGCGGACCTCGATCCGTCGCGGGAAGTAGTCGAACAGCGACGTGGCGAACTCGTCGTGCTTGTAGTCGACCTGCACGGTGCGCCGCTGCGGTTTGGCGGCGTCGTCCGACCCCGACCCGCAGGCCGCAGCCATCAGCGCCGTCACTGCCAGGAGCGCCGCCCTGGTCTGGAGGCTCATCTCGTGTCCTTTCCGCTTGTCATGCCCAGCCCATAGTGGAGCACGGTCCCCTCCCTCGCGGCCAGCACTCGCACACGTCTGTCCTGCTGGGCGGCGACGATGACGTCGATCTCGTCGTCGGTGCGCGCCGGGTCGTGGTGGAACAGCACCACGGTGCCGGCGCCGGCCCGCTCGCCCAGGCCCACGGCGTACTCCACGGCGCTGTGGCCGAGGTAGGCCCGCCCCGGGAGCTCCGCTGCCGTGTGCTGGGCGTCGTGGAGCAACACGTCGACCCCCTCAGCCAGGGCCAGCGCTGCCTCGTGGTACTCGCCGAGGCCCTCCGGGCCCGGCCCGAGCGCCAGGGGCGAGTGGTCGGGAAGGTAGGCGACCGCCGACCAGCCGTCGCTCACCCGATAGCCGAGCTCCCGGCCACCCTTGTGGGGGATCTCCCGGGCCAGGACGGTGAGCCCCTCGATCACGGAGGTGCCTTCGTCCAGGGTGCGGAAGTCCCACCGTCCGCCCAGCTCGCTCGGCCCGATCGGGAAGTGCGGTGGCGACATGGCCCGGGCCAGGACCATCGCCGGGCCCCCGTCCTGGGCCGGCATGTAAAGGGTGACCCGGGCGTCGGCGTGGTCGCCCGAGGGGAAGAAGGGCAGCCCGTGGGTGTGGTCCCAGTGCAGGTGGGTGAGCAGGATGCTGCCGTCGAGGGGCCGGTGCCCGATGGCCCGGGAAAGGTTGGCCAGGCCGGTGCCAGCGTCGAGCATCAGCCGGGGCATGTCCTCGCCGTCGGCGAACACGGCCACGCAGGAGGTGCTACCGCCGTAGCGGACGAAGTCTGCGCCCGGTGCCGGCGTCGAGCCCCGGACCCCGCACAGCAGCAGCCGCACGGGTCAGCCCCGGCCCTCTTCCCGCCGGTGGCCCTTGCCCACCTCGGCCAGGGCGT
>JALYHF010000338.1 GCA_030776745.1 Actinomycetota bacterium
GGGCGACGGGGACGGTCGTGCCGGGCGGCGCGATCGTGGTGGCTGCCGTGCCTGGGGTCGCCAGCGGGGGCGCCGGGGGGTCGGAGCGGTTGGTGCCCACCACGACGGCGGCCACGACCGAGGCGACGAAGAGGGCGGCGACGACCGTGCGCATGGGTGGCAGGAAACGGTAGGGCACCCCGCCGGGCGCCGGGTGTCAGGGGCCCGGGCCAGAGGCGGCGTGGAGCCGCGTGAACAGGTCGGGCAGGTCGAAGAACCGTGCCACCTCGAGGGCCGAAGGCGAGCCGAGCGCCGGGTCCGCCCCTCCCTCGAGCAGGGCCTCGACTCCGGCGACCGACTGGCGGAAGACCGCCGCTCCGAGCGCGGTCTGGCCTCGGTCGTTGAACAGGGCGGTGTTGGCGCCGCGCTATAGATGGAACCATGTCCACTGACCTGCAACCCGGGGACATCCTCCCCACCCGCACGCTGCCGCCGCTGGCCGGCGGGAGCCCCGTTCGCCTCGGCCCCCACCGCCGCCGGTCCCAGGTCGTCGTCGTCACCCACCTCCAGCCGTGTGACGAGTGCGCCGACTACCTCACCGCCCTGGCCGTCGTATCCGATCGCATCCGCGCCGAGAAGGCCGACCTCATAGCCGTGGTCGGCCCGGCCTGGGGGGAAAGAGCCTCGTCGCTGCCGGTTGGGCTCGTCGAGGACCGGACCATCAGCGACAGCCTCTCGCCCATGGCGACACCCGTGGTCGTCGTGGCCGACCGCTTCGGGCAGCTCTTCCACCTCTTCGACGCCGGCTCCGAGCACCGCTTCCCCGGCCACGAGCGGGTCCTCGCCGTTCTGCTCGACATCGCCATCCGCTGTCCGGAGTGTGGGGTGCCCGACGTCCCGAGCCTGACCTCGCTGCCCGAACCAGGGACGACCAGCGGAGGGATGCGTCTGGGCCAATAGGGCCAGGAGGTCCTCGCCAACCCGGGTGGCAGCGGTGGTTTGCTGAGGTGATGAAGAAGCTCGCGGACTACGGCCTCGACGACCACCCTGCCGGTGACCCGGAACGAGCGCAGGTGGCATGGGCCGTCGCCCTGCTCGACGACTGCGACGAGTGCCAGGGGCTCCGGGTGGAGCTGACCCTGGAGGAGGCCGGGCGAGCGGGGACGGGAGTGGTCGCTCACCTGGCGCCGGTGACCGCCCGCCGTCTTCGCGCTGCGCTCGCCGCCGCCCTGCGAGAGATGGGGGAGGCGCAGGACGGCTGACCCGGCGGGCGGCTGGCGTCAGCCGCCCATGGCCTCGGCGGCCCGCCTCTCCATCTCGTCGGGCGGCACGTCCTCGACGTGGGAGGCGACGTTCCAGCGGTGGCCGAAGGGATCCACGAACTGGCCCGACCGGTCGCCGTAGAACTGGTTCTCGACCGGGCTCAGGACCTCGGCCCCGCCCTGCACGGCCAGCGCGAAGACGGCGTCCACGTCCTCGACGTAGACGCTCAGCGTGACGGGGGACCCGCCGATGGTCCTGGGACTGTGCACGCCGATCTCGGGGACCTCGTCCGACAGCATGATCACCGAGTCACCGATCTGGATCTCGGCATGGCCGATCTTGCCGTCGGGTGCGGGCATGCGCATCCGCTCCATGGCCCCGAAGACGCTGCCGTAGAACTCGATGGCGGCAGCGGCGCCGTCGACGCACAGGTACGGCGTCACCCGCGGGTACCCGTCGGGAATGGGCTTGACCTCTGCCATCAGGACCACCTCCTGTGGGTTCGCCACGGGTAGCGAACGTATGTTTGGAACATCCTAGTCCACCGCGTCATCCTTGCCGTTCGTGCCGTTCGTGCCGTTCGTGCCGTTCGTGTACTGGTCCAGCACCGCATCGGCCAGCTCGGGCCAGGCCTCGATGGCCCAGGGGCCGAACTCCCTCCCACTCAGGGCGGCACAGGCCAGCCCGGCCGGCCGGTCCACCCATAGGAACGAACCACTGCCGCCGAAGTGGCCGAAGGTGGCGCGGGAGTTGCGACTCCCCGTCCAGTGGGGCGACTTGTCGTCTCGCAGCTCGAACCCCAGCCCCCAGTCCATCGGGTCGTGGTGGCCGAAGCCCGGCAGCACGCCGGCCAGGCCCGGGAAGGCCACGGTCGTCGCCAGCCGGAGCGTCTCCGGGGAGACGAGCGTGGGTGCCAGGAGCTCGGCCGCCAACCGAAGGAGGTCGTCGAGCGGGCCCACCAGCCCGGCGGCGGGCGAGCCCTCGAGGCTGGTGGCGTCCAGGGCGAGGGGCTCGAGCACGGCCTCTGCGAGGTAGCGCTCGAAGGACATCTCGCTCCGCTCGGCGACCACCGCGCCCAGCGTCTCGTAGCCGGTGTTCGAATAGATGCGGAGTCGGCCGGGACGGGCCAGCGTCCGGTCCTCGTCGAAGGCGAGGCCCGAGGCGTGGGCCAGGAGGTGGGCCACCGTGGCGCCCGGGGGACCGGCCGGCTCCTCGAGGCGGACGGTGCCCTCCTCCACGGCGACCAGGGTGGCCACCGCCGTGGCCAGTTTGGTCACCGACGCCCAGCGACTGCGCCGGGTGACGTCACCCCGCACCGCGAGGAAGCCGCGGCCGCCATCGCCCACCACCCCGGCGGCCGCCCGGGGAGCCTCCCAGCCGTCCAGCAGGTCCAGGGCCGCCACGGGGGGCCGACAGTAGCGTCACCGCCCAGCGGAGACCGCCTCAGCCCGGCAACGGCTCCACGTGGGTGCTCATGCGTGCGCTCAGGCCGCGCAGCTCCTCGGCCACGGCGGCCAGCAGTCGTCGGGCGTCGGGCGGCCCCCCGATGGCCTCGCTGAAGTCGGCCGCCTCTTCCAGCCGCTCGCAGAACCGGATCCACGCCGCCCGCCGATGGGGCAGCAGGAAGTTCGACCGGTAGGCCAGCTGGAAGTTGGCGCCCGCCGTGGCACCTGGGTGCTCCGGGCCCACCGGGAGCGTGGCCAGGAGCATGCCCAGGGGCTCGATGGCCCTGAGCATCAGGCCGACGGCACTGTCGGCCAGCACGTGGAGCTGCTCGTCGGTCTCGTGGCCGAAGGCGAAGTAGCGCACGAGGACCTGCAGGACGAGGTCATAGACCAGGTCGAACAGGTCGGAGACGGCGGCGGTCACCGGGTCGGTGATGCGGACCTCCGACTCCACGCCCTCCACGGGGCGAACGCCGGCCGCCGTCACGGGATGGGCGGGATCGAAGCCGGCGTCGGCGGCCCGCACGGCCAGGTACTCGTCGAGCACGGCGACGAAGCGACCGTAGTGCGCCGACGACGAGTCGCCCCTCGCCCCTTCGCCCTGCTCGACGATGCGTTCGATGGCGGCGATGGCAGAAGGGAGGTCGCCGATGGGAACCAGGTCCGGCCAGCCGAACGTCGACCTCGTGGCCTGCGCCCTCGGTGGCCCGATGAACAGGCGGCTCTCGCCGTACTTGTCGGCCAGGTGGGCCAGCCCGGCCTCGAGCGAGCGATAGAGGTGTCCCACCGTGGCGAACTCCTGGCCCCGGGGAAGCACCTCGGTGGGTGCCATCGGCGGGAGGGCCGCTCCGATGGGCTCGAAGCCCTCGGCATCGTCGAGCTGCGTGCCCTCCGGACGCTCCAGGAACACGAAGTGGCGCAAGGCCCGCTCGCCGAAGGGGAGGAGGGCCAACTGGACGTCGGCCGGGTAGCCGGCACCCCGGTGTGGCAGGTTGGGCCGGCTCACATGGGGCGCAGAGCCCACGGCGGTGAGCAGGTTGTTGATCAAGGCCCAGTGCAGCATCTCCTCGGTGGCCACGCTCAGGAGGACCGAGCGCCATCGCTCGACGGCGGGGAGCTGCGCCTCGTCCAACCCCGGACCAGGCGCCCGCTTGAGGCTGAAGGCGGCGTACAGGTACTCGCACATCAGCCCGTGCTCGATCTCCGCCGCCTGGCAGAGCAGATAGGTCAGCTCCTTGCGGTTCTCGATGACGATGACGGGCTCGGTGTCCACATGTCCGCCCTACCCCAAGGGGGGCGGCCCCACCGGTCGACGCCCCCCTCAGGCGACAGCCCGCCTGGCCAGCGGCCCTAGCCCAGGCCGGCGACCACGGCGGCCATGAGCTCGCCCGCTTCGGTGGGGTTTCCGGCCACGCGGGCCCCGGCGGCGACCAGGGCGTCCATCTTGGCCCGGGCCGTGCCCTTGGAACCCGACACGATGGCTCCGGCGTGGCCCATCCTCCGGCCGGCCGGGGCGGTGACCCCGGCCACGTAGGCGACCACCGGCTTGGTGATCTCACGGGCGATGCAGGCGGCGGCGTCCTCCTCGGCCGAGCCGCCGATCTCACCGATCATCATCACCGCCCTGGTCTCCGGATCGGCCTCGAAGGCGACCAGGCAGTCGATGAACGTGGTGCCGGGCACGGGGTCGCCACCGATGCCGACGCAGGTGGTCACCCCGATGCCCTTCTGCTTCAGCTCGTAGAGGGCCTGGTAGGTGAGCGTCCCCGAACGGCTGACGATCCCCACCGGTCCCCCCGCCATGGCGATGTGGCCGGCGGTGATGCCGATGTTGCACCTCCCGGGCGTGATGATCCCCGGGCAGTTGGGGCCGAGGAGACGGGTCCCAGGGTGGTCGCGCCTGAGGAGGTTGAAGAAGCGGGCCTCGTCGTGGGCCGGCACGCCCTCGGTGATCACCACCACCATGTCCACGCCGGCCATGGCCGCCTCGGCCACGGCGGCGGGCACGCCGGGGGCGGGGATGAAGATGCACGACACGTTGGCCCCGGTGGCCCGGCAGGCCTCGCCCACGGTGGCGAAGATGGGGATGCCCTCCACGTCGGTCCCGGCCTTCTTCGGGTTGGTGCCGGCCACCACCTGGGTGCCGTAGTCCCTGTTGCGCAGCCCGTAGAACCGCCCCTGGCTGCCGGTCAGGCCCTGGACCACGACCTTGGTGGCCTCGTCCACGAAGATGGCCATGCCCTAGTCCTCCCGGCCGGGGCCGGGTGGCGGCCCGCTCCCGCCGGCGTCGGCCCTGCCCGCCAGCTCCACCGCGGTGCGGGCGGCGTCGAGCATGGTGGTCCTGCTGATGAGCCGGTCCGACTCGTGGGCGGCCAGGATGGCCCGGCCCTCGTCGGCGTTCGTGCCGTCGAGGCGGATGACGATGGGCGCCGAGAGCTGGACCCGGCCCAGCGCCTCCACCACCCCTCTGGCCACCTCCTCGCCCCGGGTGATGCCCCCGAAGATGTTGACGAAGATGGCCCGCACCTTCTCGTCGGTGCTGATGACCTCCAGGGCGTTGGCCATCACCGCAGCCTTGGCCCCGCCCCCGATGTCGAGGAAGTTGGCCGGCTGGCCCCCGACCTGGTTCACCACGTCGCAGGTGCTCATGGCCAGTCCGGCGCCGTTGGCGATGATGCCCACCGTGCCGTCCAGCCCGACGTACTGCAGCCCCCTGGCCCGGGCCAGCACCTCCCGGTCGTCGAGGACCTCCAGGCCCCGCAGCTCGTCCCACTCCGGGTGGCGGAAGGAGGCGTTGTCGTCCAGCGTCACCTTGGCGTCGAGAGCCAGGACCTTGCCCTCGCCCGTAAGTACAAGGGGATTGATCTCCACCAGGTCGGTGTCGCCGTCGTCGTAGCAGCGGTACAGCTTCAACAGGACGTCGGCCACGCCATCGGCGGCCGCTGGGTCGAGCCCGGCCCGCTCCACCCACGCCCGGCACGTCTTGGCGTCGAGCCCGTCGAGTGGATCGAGGTGGAGCCGGGCGATGGCGTCGGGGTCCTCGTCGGCGACCTGCTCGATGTCCACCCCGCCCTTGGCCGACAGCAGCCCCAGGTGGAGCCGGGCGGCCCGGTCGAGGGTGAAGGAGGCGTAGTACTCCCGGGAGATGTCGACAGCCTTCTCGACGAGCACCCGCCCGACCCGGTGGCCTCCGATGTCCATGCCGAGGATGCGCCCGGCGTGGCCTCGCGCCTCGTCGGCGGTCATGGCGAGCTTGATGCCCCCGGCCTTGCCCCGGCCCCCGACCTGCACCTGGGCCTTGACGACCACCGGGTAGCCGGTCTCGTCGGCCAGCTGGACGGCCTCGTCGACCGTGACCGCCACCCGCCCCGGTGAGACCGGGATGCCGAAACGGGCGAAGTAGCTCTTGCCCTGGAACTCGAGGAGGTCCACGGGCGCTCAGCTTGGTCGCTCGCCGCCCCCGGCGCCAACGCCCGACCGGTCGCAGGCCCGCGGCCGGCACGGCACCATGGGGGGCCATGAGCTCGCCCCGGGGGACGACCGACCGCCGCAAGGTCCTGGTGGGCGGCACACTGGCGACCCTGGCCGCGGCGGTGATCCTCGTGATCTTCGTGGTCCGCTTCGCCTCCCAGCACCCCGAGGAGGCCAATCTCGGGTCATCCGTGTTCCGGTTCGACGCCGAGCGCCTCGCCCGTGAGATCGACGAAGGCGGGCCGTCCCTCTTCAAGGACCCGCTGACGAGGAACCCGGGTCGGGAGGTGTACATCCAGCACCTGGGCCGGGACGCCGGGAGGGGCTGGACGGCCATCCGGGCCTATGCCTCCGAGGTGAGCCTCGACTGCCTCCTGCGCTGGGACCGTGAGCGCCGCCGCTTCGTGGACCCCTGCACCGAGCGGACGTACCCACCGGACGGGAAGGGCCTGATCACCTACCCGGCCACCGTGAACGGTGGCACCGTCACCGTGGACCTTCGCCCGGGGGCCCGCCGGCCCGGCTAGGAGGGCGCGGTGCGCCGCTACACCACCTCGAGGCCGCTCACGTCGTCCCGTTCGCTCAGCGGGGCCAACACGTCCTCCAAGGGCTCGCTCCCACGGCCGGAGAGGTCGGCGCGCACCACGGCGCCGTCCTCCCGCTCACGAACGGTGAGCGAGGAGATGCGCACGCCCCGGAGCTGGTTGAGGGCGGCCACCACCTCCGAGGGGTCGGCACCCGACTCGAGTCGCACGATCGCCGTCTCCCGCACCACGGCCAGGCGGCGGCTGAGCCATCGGCGGGGCGCCCGCAGGCCCACCAGGCTGGCCAGGACCAGGGCGGTGGTGACCAGCGTGGGCCCGTACATGCCCAGGGCACAGCCCAGCCCGATGGCGGCCGTGACCCAGAGGCTGGCGGCGGTGGTGAGCCCCCGGACCCTGGCGCCCTCCTTGAGGATGGTGCCCCCTCCGAGGAAGCCCACCCCGACCACGACGTTGGACGCCACCCGGGTGGGGTCGACCTGGAAGTTGGTGATGGCGCGGGAGGCGTCGAAGGCCTGGAAGCCGTAGCCGCTCAACACGCCGAAGAGCGCGGCGCCCAGGGCCAGGGCGATGTGGGTGCGCAGGCCGGCGGGCTGGCCGGACAGGTCCCGCTCCAAGCCGATGAGGCCGCCGAGGAAGGCGGCGAGGAGAAGCCGGGCGGCCAGCTCGACCTGCGAGGGGAAGTCGATCACGGGATCGCCGTCATGCTCTCTTCAGCGGGGCCCACGCCAGCAACAGGTTCTTCTCCCCCAGTCCCGGGAAGCGCACCACCGCCTCGGCCTTGTCGCCGGTGCCCAGCACCTCGAGCACCACGCCCTCGCCCCACTTGCCGTGCACCACGTCGTCCCCCGCCCGAAGGCCCAGCCCCTCGGCCCCGGTGGTGCGGGCCGGGGTGGCCACCCGGCCCCGCAGCGCCGCCTCCACCACCTCCCGCCGGTGCCCCGGGGACGCCGCCGCCGGCCGTCTCCTGCCGCCGTCGACCAGACGGGTGAGGTCCTCGGGGATCTCCTTCAGGAAACGGCTGGGCGGGTTGTACTGGGTGGACCCCCAGATGGTGCGGCACCAGGCGTGCGACAGGCAGAGCCGCTCCCGGGCCCGGGTGATGCCGACGTAGCAGAGGCGGCGCTCCTCCTCGAGCTCGTCGGGCTCGCCCAGGGAGCGCAGGTGGGGGAAGATGCCGTCCTCCAGGCCGATCATGAACACGACGGGGAACTCGAGCCCCTTGGCCGTGTGCAGCGTCATCAGCAGGGCCTTGGTGTCGTCGCCGTCCAGCTCGTCGCTGTCGGCCACCAGGCTCACCGCTTCCAGGAACTCGTCCAGGTGGTCGTACTCGGCGGCCACCCCGACCAGCTCGGCCACGTTCTCGAGCCGACCTGACGCTTCGACGGTGTTCTCGGCCTCGAGCTCGGCGGCGTAGCCGGTTCGCTCGACCACCGCCTGCAGCACCGTGTCGGGCCGGGCCCCGGCGGCCACCATGGCCCGGAGCTGGTCGAGCAGGCCGAGGAGGTCCTTGATGCCGCCCAGGGCCTTGCCCGACACACCGGCCTCCTGGGCGCCGGCCAGCGCCTCGGCGAAGGGGCGCCTCCGGGACGCCGCCAGCGCGTCGAGGCGGCTGATGCTGGTCTCTCCCACGCCCCGCTTGGGCACGTTCACGATGCGCTTGAGCGACACCTCGTCGGCCGGGTTGGTGATGGCCCGCAGGTAGGCGACCAGGTCCTTCACCTCGCGCCGGTCGTAGAACTTGGTGCCGCCCACCACCTTGTAGGGGATGTGCTGGCGCACCAGCCGCTCCTCGAGCACGCGGCTCTGGGCGTTGGTGCGGTAGAAGACGGCCATGTCGCCCCACCGCTTGCCGTCGACCTGGTGGAGGCGAGCCATCTCGTGGGCCACCCAGGCCGACTCGTCCTCCTCGTCCTCGGCGTGGTACCGCACCACGAGCTCGCCGCCCACCTGTTCGGTCCACAGCGCCTTGGGCTTGCGCATGGCGTTGTTGGAGATCACGGCGTTGGCGGCGTGGAGGATGGTCTGGGTGGAGCGGTAGTTCTGCTCCAGCACGACGGTGGTGGCATCGGGAAAGGCCTGCTCGAACTCCAAGATGTTGGTGATGTCGGCCCCTCGGAACCGGTAGACAGACTGGTCGCTGTCCCCCACCACGCAGACGTTGCGGTGCATCCGGCCGAGCATGAGCACCAGCTCGTTCTGGGCCCGGTTGGTGTCCTGGTACTCGTCCACCAGCAGGTGGCGGAAGCGCTGCTGGTAGTGGCCCAGGACCTCGGGGTGGGACTGGAACAGGTTCACCGTCACCATCAAGAGGTCGTCGAAGTCCATGGCGCTGGCCGACAACAGCCGCTGCTGGTACTCCTGGTACACGTCGGCGATGCGGCGCTCGTAGATGGTGTGGGCCGCGCTCCGGTACGACTCGAAGTCCACCAACTCGTTCTTGGCCTGACGGATCACGGCGTGGACGCTGCGCGGCGGGAACTTCTTGAGGTCGATGTTCAGGTCCCGCAGCACGTAGCCGGTGAGGCGGTTGGCGTCGGCCTCGTCGTAGATGGTGAACGAGGAGCGGTAACCGAGCCGCGGGGCGTCCCGACGCAGGATGCGCACGCAGGCGGAGTGGAAGGTGGAGACCCACATGCGCTCGGCCACCGGGCCCACCAGGGCAGCCACGCGCTGCTTCATCTCGTCGGCCGCCTTGTTGGTGAAGGTGATGGCGAGCACCTCGAACGGCGACACGCCCCGGTGGGCGACCAGGTGGGCGATGCGGTGGGTGAGGACCCGGGTCTTGCCGGACCCCGCCCCGGCCACGATCAGCAGAGGTCCCTCCTCGTGGAGCACCGCCTCCCTCTGGACGGGGTTCAGCCCCGAGAGCAGCTCGGTGGAGGGGTCGATCACCATGCCTGCCCCCAAACTACAGCCCTGTGGTGACCATCTCCGGCCACCGCGGAGCATGATGGCCGGATGCTCCGCCGCACGCTGGCCGCCGTGGTGGCCCTCTCCGCCCTGGCCGGCGCCTGTGAGCGACCGGAGGCGGGCGACGGCGCCGGTCCGGGCACCGCTGACCCGCCCCGTCCCACGGCCCCGCCCCCCGGCCCCTCCACGACGGCCGCCGGCCCCACCACCCCCGACCCGGTGGTCGCCGCCGCCGGCGACATCGCCTGCGAGCCCGGCGAGCCCGTCACCCCGGCCCGCTGCCACATGGCGGCCACCTCCGACCTGTTGGTGGGGCGGGGCCTGGCCGCCGTGCTGACCCTGGGCGACAACCAGTACGAGGACGGGGCCCTGGAGAAGTTCCGTCGGTCCTACGACGCCAGCTGGGGGCGGGTGAAGCCCATCACCCGTCCCGCCGCCGGGAACCACGACTTCGCCGGGGGGAGCGGGCGGGGCTACTTCGCCTACTTCGGGGCGGCGGCGGGCGAGGCGGGAAGGGGCTGGTACAGCTTCGAGGTGGGAGCGTGGCACCTCGTGGCCCTCAACTCGAACTGCGGTCCCGTGGGAGGATGCGGGCCGGGGTCACCGCAGCACGAGTGGCTGGTGGCCGACCTGGCCGCCCACCCGGCCCGCTGCACGCTGGCCTACTGGCACCACCCCCGCTTCTCGTCGGGGCTCCATGGCGATAGCACCGCCACCGCCGCCTTGTGGGACGCGCTGTACCGGGCCGGCGCCGACCTCGTCCTCGCCGGCCACGACCACCACTACGAGCGCTTCGCCCCCCTGGCGCCCGACGGCCGGATCGACCCCGCCCGGGGGATCCGCCAGTTCATCGTGGGGACGGGGGGGCGCAGCCTGTACCCCACCTTCGTGCCCCGCATCGGCAGCGAGCTGCGCAACGCGGAGACCTACGGCGTGCTCCTGTTGACGCTTCACCCCGACGGCTACGAGGCCCGGTTCGTCCCGGAGGCCGGCGCCGCCTTCACCGACGCCACCGCTGGGCGCTGCCACTGACCGCCAGGGCGCTTCCCGCCCTCACTCCCACTCGATGGTGCCGGGGGGCTTGGAGGTGATGTCGAGGGCCACCCGGTTGACGCCGGGCACCTCGTTGATGATGCGGCTGGACAGGCGCTCGAGCACCTCGTAGGGGAGGCGGGCCCAGTCGGCGGTCATGGCGTCGTCCGAGGTGACGGCCCGGATCACGATGGGGTAGGCGTAGGTGCGGTCGTCACCCATCACTCCCACGGTGCGCACCGTCGGCAGGACGGCGAAGCTTTGCCAGACGTCCCGCTCGAGCCCCGCCCGGCGGATCTCCTGGCGCACGATGGCGTCGGCCGCCCGCAGGATCTCCAGCCGCTCGAGGGTCACCGTGCCCACGATGCGCACGGCCAGGCCTGGGCCCGGGAAGGGCTGGCGCCACACGATCTCCTCGGGCAGGCCCAGCTCCGCCCCCACGGCCCGCACCTCGTCCTTGAACAGGTTGCGGAGGGGCTCGATCAGCTCGAAGTCCATCTCCTCGGGCAAGCCACCCACGTTGTGGTGGCTCTTGATGCGGGCCGCGTCCTTGGTCCCGGACTCGATGATGTCCGGGTACAGCGTGCCCTGCACCAGGAAGCGCGCGTCGTGCAGGTCTCGGGCCACCTCCTCGAACACCCGGATGAAGGTCTCGCCGATGGCCTTGCGCTTGCGCTCCGGGTCGATGACGTCGTCCAGGGCCTCCACGAAGCGGTCGGCAGCCTTCACGTGAACCAGGTCGACCTGGAACTGCCGGCGGAACGTCTCCTCCACCTGTTCCGCCTCCCCGGCTCGCATCAGGCCGGTGTCGACGAAGACGCAGGTGAGCCGGTCGCCCACCGCCTTGTGGACCAAGGCGGCGGCCACGGCCGAGTCCACCCCGCCGGAGAGACCGCAGATCACCTTCTCGTCGCCCACCTGGCGGCGGACGGCCTCCACCGACTGCTCGATGATCGACGTCATGGTCCACGAGGGCCGGCAACCGGCCACGTCGTAGAGGAAGTGCTTGAGCACCTCCTGGCCCCGCAGCGTGTGGGCCACCTCCGGGTGGAACTGCAGGGCGTAGATCCGCCGCTCGGGGTGTTCGAGGGCGGCCACGGCGGCGTCGGGGGTGGTGGCCACCACCCGGAAACCCTCCGGCGCCTTCACGATCGAGTCGGCGTGGCTCATCCACACGTCCTGGTGGTGGGGCAGGTCGGCGAACAGGAGCGAGCGGTCGACGACCTCCATGGCCGTCCGCCCGTACTCGCCCTTGCCCGTGCGCGACACCGCCCCGCCCAGGTCCCGGGCCACGAGCTGGGCGCCGTAACAGATGCCCAGGACCGGCGTGCCGGTGTCGAACACACCCGGGTCGATGCCGGGGGCGCCGGGAACGTGGACCGACTTGGGGCCGCCGCTCAAGATGATGGCGCTGGGCCGTCTGGCCATCATCTCGGCCGCCGGCATCGTGTGGGGGACGATCTCGGAGTACACGTGGGTCTCGCGCACCCGCCGGGCGATCAGCTGGGCGTACTGCGCCCCGAAGTCGACGACCAGGACCGTGTCGAAGCCCTCAGGAGACGTCATCTCCGGCCCGGGACCTGGCTGCCAGCGAGGCCCACCTAGTGCCCCATGCCGACGCCCTGGTTGCGCTGCAGGCTCTTGCCCTCGGTCTGCAGCGCGGGCGCCACCATGACCTCCGCCTTCTGGAACTCCTTCACCGTCTCGTAGCCACACGTCGCCATTGACGTGCGCAGGGCGCCGAACAGGTTGAGGCGGCCGTCGTTCTCGTGGGCCGGGCCCACCAGGATCTCCTTCAGGCTGCCGCGGATCTCCGTGCGCACGCGCGCCCCCCGAGGCAGCGTGGGGTGGAACGTGGCCATCCCCCAGTGGTAGCCGCGGCCGGGCGCCTCGTGGGCCGAGGTGAGGGGCGAGCCCACCATCACGGCGTCCGACCCGCAGGCGATGGCCTTGGCGATGTCTCCGCCCCGGCTCAGGCCTCCGTCGGCGATCACGTGGACGTAGACCCCGGTCTCGTCCAGGTGGCGCATGCGGGCGCCGGCGGCGTCGGCGATGGCGGTGGCCTGGGGGACGCCGACGCCGAGGACGCCGCGGGTGGTGCAGGCGTTGCCGGGGCCGACGCCGACCAGCACCCCGACGGCGCCGGTCCGCATGAGGTGCAGCGCGGCCTGGTAGGAGGCGCAACCACCCACGATGACGGGCACGTCGAACTCGCGGATGAACTTCTTGAGGTTGAGGGGCTCAGCCGTCCTCGACACGTGCTCGGCGGACACGACCGTGCCCTGGATGACGAACAGGTCGAGCTCGGCCTCCACCACGGCCTTGGCGTACTGCTCCACCCGCTGCGGCGTGAGCGAGGCGCAGGACGTCACGCCGGCATCGTTGATCTCGCGAATTCGCTGGGTGACCAGCTCGGCCTTGATGGGCTCCGAGTAGATCTGCTGGAGGCGGGCCGTCGCCTTCTCGGGCTCGAGGTGGGAGATCTCCTCGAACAGCGGCTCGGGGTCCTCGTACCGGGTCCACAGCCCCTCGAGGTTGAGCACCCCGACACCGCCGAGGCGGCCGATCTCGATGGCGGTGAACGGGCTCACCACCCCGTCCATGGCCGCCGCCATCAGTGGCAGCTCGAAGCGGAAGCCGTCGATCTCCCAGGAGATGTCCACGTCCTCCGGGTCCCTGGTGCGCCGGCTGGGGACGATGGCGATGTCGTCGAAGCCGTACGCCCTGCGCCCAGACTTGCCGATGCCGATCTCGACCTCAGGCACTCCCCGCCCCCTTCCTCGGAAAAGACGATTCTACGCCCAAGACGGCCATCGGCCCGGGAGCCTCGCCCTGGGCGCCGGCCGCCGCAGGTGCTGGCCAGCGCCGCTCCACCACCAGGGCGAGGAGCTCGTAGAGGATGCGGGCGGTGGCGCCCCACACCACGTCGTCGGGGAGCTCGAAGAAGTGCACGATCCGGTCCCCGGACCCGCCGGGAACCTCCCACCGCTCCTGCCGGTAGACGCCGTCGGCCATGAGCTCGAGCACGCTGACGTGGAAGGCGTGCTCGACCTCACGAGGGTCGGCCCGGAGCCGGGGGTGGCCGGCGAGCAGGCCGACGAACGGCGTCACCACCGAGGTGCTGGACGAGGTGGTGACCGGCGCCAGCTGACCGACGACCTCCACCGCCGCCGGGTCCAACCCCACCTCCTCGGCGGCTTCTCGCCGGGCGGCCTCCACCGGCGCCTCTCCCGCCTCCAGCCGTCCACCGGGGAACGCCACCTCCCCCCTGTGGGCCCGCAGCTGCGACGAGCGCCTGGTGAGGATGACGCGCGCCTCGCCCCCCTGTTCGAACAGGCACACGAGCACGGCGGCCGGAACGTGCCCGAGCGGTTCGGACGAGGGCCGAGGCCGGACGTGGTCCGACGGGCCGGCCGTGGCCCGTCGAACCACGTCCAGGCCCGTGCCCCGCCGGAGACCCGGTGGTATCCGAGCCCACGGCGGGGCGCCCCCCGGACGGGCCCCCGGCGGACGGGGGATGCGCTGGCGGCCGGGCACCCCCGGGACGCTACCGCCGCCCCGACGGGATGCCTCGGCCGGTCACTCCGTGTTGAACCACCCCACCACGTCGGCCACAACGTGGGTGGAGCCGGCGGCGTTGAAGAAGGTGATGTTGCCGTCGTTGCCCACCTTGGCCACCACCAGGTTGGGCACGGTCTGGCCGGCCACGAAGTTGAGGTTGGAGGCGGTGGGCCGGGCCTCGCCGGTGGGGTGCACGGTGAGGTAGCTGGCTGCGCTGGGCTCGGTGACGGTGACGTTCAC
>JALYHF010000339.1 GCA_030776745.1 Actinomycetota bacterium
CCAGTGTGGCGCGCGCGCCGCCACCCCACGCTTAGCAGCAGTAGTTCATCCTGGTGTCCTCCATACGGAGGATCGGCGTGTCCTCGGGCTTCTGGAACCCGGCATCGACCACCTCACCGATGAACAGGACGTGCCCACCGGTCTCCACCTCCTGGCGGACGACGCAGTCCACGTAGGCCACCGCCTGGTCGAGGATGGGGGCGCCGCTCCGGCCGTCGTGGTATGGGAACCCGTTCGCCGTCCTGGCTTCGGTGTCGAACTCCACCGGCTTGGTGAACTTGCGCACGATGGCCCGGTCCTCGCGGTCGACGAGGCAGAGGCTGAAGGCGCCGCCGCCCCGCACGAGCTCAGCCGTCAGCGCGTCCCGCTCGACGCCGATGCCGATGAGCTTGGGGTCGAAGGAGAGCTGCGTGACCCAGTTCAGGGTCATGAGGTTCCGTCGGTCCCCCGCCCGGCTGCCCACCACGTACAAGCCGTAGGGCATGCTCCACAGCACCCGCCGACGGAGCTTGTCGTACTCGTCGGGGTCGACGCCCTCCGGGAACGGGCCGACGGGACCGGTGTAGAGCGGCACTGAGGGGCGACGCTAGCGGTGCTCGGCCGGAAGGAGCACCGGCACTGGTGCCCGGCGCTCAGTCGGTGGGCGCGAATCCCTGGCGCAGGGTGTTCTCGGTCACCACGCGGGGATCGAGGAACTGCAGGAGGTAGTCCGGCCCGCCCGCCTTGGAGCCGACGCCCGAGAGCCCGTAGCCGCCGAAGGGCTGATGCCCGACGACGGCTCCGGTGATGGCCCGGTTCACGTACACGTTGCCGGCCCGCAGCTCGGCCGACGCCCGGGCGATGTGGGCCGGCGATCGGGAGAAGACACCTGCGGTGAGGGCGTAGTCCGTGTCGTTGGCGATGCCGAGGGCGTGGTCGAAGTCACCGGCCCGGAAGACGGTGAGCACAGGGCCGAAGATCTCCTCGGTGGCCAACGAGGAGCCGGCGGTGACGTCGGCCACGATGGTGGGCCCCACGAAGTAGCCGACGTCGGGGACGTCGTGACGGGCCAACAGGACGGTGCCCTCCTCGGGGGCGTGCTCCACGCAGGCCCGCACCCGCTTCCAGGCGTCGGCGTCGATGAGCGGGCCCACCTTCACCGACATCCGGCGCGGGTGGCCCACCACCAGCTCCTGGCTGTGGGCCACCAGGCGCTCGACCAGCTCGTCGTAGACGGCATCGACCACCACCAGCCGGGAGGCGGCCGAGCACTTCTGGCCGGCGTAGGTGAAGGCGGACGACGCGATGGCGGGCACGGCCTGGTCGAGGTCGGCGTCGGCGTCGACCACGAGGGCGTTCTTGCCACCCAGCTCGGCCACCACCCGCTTCACGTGCCGCTGGCCGGGCCTGACCCGGGCCGCCACCTCGTTGATGTGAAGTCCCACCGCCTTCGAGCCGGTAAAGGCGATGACGGACACGTCCGGGTGCTCCACCAGATGGGCTCCCACCTCCTCACCGATGCCGGGGAGGAACGACAAGACGCCCTCGGGCAGCCCGGCCGCCTCGAAGGCCTCCACCAGGCGGTAGGCGACGGCCGGCGTCTGCTCGGCCGGCTTGAACAGCACGGGGTTCCCGCTGACCAGGGCGGCGCTCACCATGCCGGCGGGGATGGCCAGGGGGAAGTTCCACGGGGAGATGACGACGGCGATGCCCTTGCCCTGGTATCGGAGCGCGTTGGCCTCGCCCGGGCGTGACTCGACCGCTCCGCCCCGGTCCAGGCGGAGCATCTCGCGCCCGTAGTACTCGCAGAAGTCGACGGCCTCGCACACGTCGGCGTCGGCCTCCGCCCAGGGCTTGCCCGCCTCGAACACCTCGAGGGCGGCCAGCTCCCACCGCCGGGACCGCATCCACTCCGCCGCCCCGAACAGGCAGCGGGCTCGCTCCGGCACCGGGGTGCGCCGCCAGGCTCCCTCGACCCGGCGGGCCGCCTCCAGGGCGGCCTCGGCCTCGGCGGCCCCGCACGACGCCGAGGTGGCCACCACCGTGTCCGGTTCGCCCGGGTCCAGCGAGGTGAGGCGGCGATGGGTCCGGACCCGCTCGCCACCGATCACCGCCGGCAGGTCGAGACCGAGGGACGTCGACGACGACGCCACGGCCCGGGCGAAGACCGAACGGACCTGGCCCCGGCGCCACTCGGCCAGGGGCTCGTGGCGGTAGGGACCAGGTTGGGTGGCGTCGGTGGGCGGGCGACGGGCCGGCGGCTCGGGGCCGGGCAGCTCGTCCACCTCGGGCGGCTCGAGGAGCTCCTCGACGGAGCGCCCCTCGGCAAAGCGGTGGCGCACGAAGCTCTCATTGGAGGTGTTCTCCAGCAGGCGCCGCACCAGGTAGGCCATGCCGGGGACGAGCTCGCCGACGGGGGCGTAGATGCGCAGCCGCAACCCGAGTCGGCGAATGGCGGACTGGATGGGCTCGGCCATGCCGTAGAGCATCTGCAGCTCGTACCCGGTGTCCGGGATCCCCAGCGAGCGGGCGTAGGCCACGGCGTAGGCGAGCGAACGGAGGTTGTGCGTGCCGAAGGCGGCCCGCACGGTGCCGTGGTGGTCGTGGAGCAGGCGAACGCAGCGCTCGAAGTTGGCGTCGGTCTCGGCCTTGCGCTCGAACACCGGGACGGGCCAGCCCTCGGCCTGGGCGGTGATGGTCTCGGAGTCCCAGTAGGCGCCCTTCACCAGGCGGATGCCGATCGGGCTGCTGCGGCGGAGGCCAGCGGCCCAGTCGATGAGGTCCACCAGGTCCCCGCGGGAGTCCTTCAGGTACGACTGGAGCACCACCCCGGCCTCCAGGCCCGCCAGGCGCGGGTCGGCCAGCAGGTCCCGGAACAGCTGGAGGGTGAGGTCCTTGACGTCGTAGTGCTCCATGTCGAACCACACGAACGCCCCCCGCTCGGCCGCCGTCTCGAGGATCGGCAACAGCCGGTCGCGGGCCTGGGCCAGCCCCTCCTCGGCCGTGAGCGGCGAGTAGAGCGAAGCCAGCGCGGTGGGCTTGATGCTGACGTTGGCCCGCGGGAGCGGTCCCTGGTCGTCGCGCTCGAGGTGGTCGTCCGGCGGCCAGGTGGCGGTGGCGTCGAGCAGGGTGCGCACGAGCTCGTCCACTCGTCTCGCGTAGCGGTCGGCTTCGGCCTCGGTGACGGTCTTCTCGCCCAGGAGGTCGACCGTGAAGGCCGAGCCCTCCCGCCACAGCCGGTGGAGACCGGCGATGGCCTCCGCCCCGTCCCGGCCCACGATGAACTGCTGGGCCATGCGGGTGATGTTGCGGCGGGCGATCGAGGCCGACATCCTGCCGCCGAGGGGCAGGCGGTCGGCCAGGTCGATCCCCAGCTCCATCGCCTTCGGCGTGTCGGCCCCCTCGAAGTACTCGTCGATGTGGCGCAGCACGTCGGTGTCCCCCGTGGTGGCCGGGAAGACATCCACGAAGCGGAACAGCTGCGTCTTGAACGAGGGGTGGGACATGGCCCAGCCGAGCATGCGCTCGCTCCACCACGACATGGTGTACACCCGCGCCTGTTGGCCTGCGCCCAGCTCGGCGATCGTCCGGCCGAGTTCGCTGACCTCGTCGTCCAACGCGGACGCCACGGGAGAACGGTACCGCCGCTGCGAGGCTCAGCCGGGCGGGCGCCCCGTCCATTCGGGGTCGAGCTGGCGCAGGAACTGGGCGCAGCGCTCCTCCTCGTCGGCCTCGCCGATGGCGCCCGCCGCGTGGCGGAGGCCGTCGAGGCCCCGCAGGAAGCCCCGGTTCGTCTCGTGGGCCCAGCGCACGTAGCCCGACCCCCGCCAACCGGCCTGACGGAGGGCGTCGAGGCCCCGGTGGTAGGCCACCCGGAAGCACGCGTACGCCTCCACGTCGTCGCGGCCGAGCTCCCCGAGCTGGGACCAGGCGTCGAGGAACCGTGGGAAGGTGGCCACCACGGCGGCCACCGCGTCCCGCCTCCGCTCGGGCGGCTCGGCCAGCGCCGTGTCGAGTCGTCGCTGCGCCTCGGGAGAGGCGGGGGGCAGGATCGTCTCCGGGAGGCCAGTGGAGAGGTTGACGGGCGACTCGGGCATGGGCCGATCCTAGGCTCGCCGCCCGATGGTCCCCGACTGCGCGTTCTGCCTGATCGCGGCGGGCCAAGCCCCCGCTCACACCGTGCTCGACGAGGCAGACGCGGTGGCCATGCTCGACACCCGACCGCTCTTCCCGGGCCACGTCCTGGTGATCCCCCGGGCCCATCACGCCACCCTCACCGAGGTTCCCTCAGAGCTGGTGGCCCCGCTGTTCACGGCCGTGCAGCGAGTGGCGGGCGCGGTGCGGGCGGCCATGGTCGCCGACGGCACCTTCGTCGCCGTGAACAACACGGTCAGCCAGAGCGTCCCGCACCTCCACGTCCACGTCGTCCCTCGCCGCTTCAAGGACGGCCTGCGGGGCTTCTTCTGGCCCCGGCGGCGCTACGGCGACGAGGCGGAGATGGCGCAGGTGGCCGGGGCCATCCGCCGTTTCCTCACCTGAGCGAAGGGGTACGCAGGCGCGATGCGCACCCTCGGACGGGCCCTCGCCGCCGCCGCCGTCACCACCCTCGTCGCCCTGGGACCGTCGGGCGGCGCCGCCGCCCAGGGCCTGCTGCCGGGACTGCTCGGTCCGACGCCGGCACCGGCACCACCCCCGCCACCACCGCCCGAGCCGGGCCCTCCGCCGGCCGCCTTCCCCGCTCCGCCCGAGGGGTCCGGCAGCGGGCGGCGGGTCGTGTACTCCAACTCCCAGCAGCGGATGTGGCTCGTGGAGCACGACGAGCGAACCGAGTCGTCCTACCTGGTGTCGGGGCGCCGAGGCGATCCCGCGCCCGGCACCTACCGGGTGTTCTCCCGGTCTCGCCACGCCCGTTCCGGCAACGTGCGGATGGAGTACATGGTGCGCTTCGCCCGCACCCCCGGACTCGACATCGGGTTCCACGCCATCCCGGTGGGGCGCAACGGCCCCATCCAGTCCGAGTCGGAGCTGGGCCAGTACCGCAGCCGCGGCTGCGTGCGCCAGAGCGTGGCCGACGCTGCCCGCCTGTGGGACTGGGCGCCCATCGACACCACCGTGGTGGTCACGCCCTAGGCCGCTGCTCGCCGCTCACTCGAAGCGGAGCAGGTGGTGGTCGCGCTTGCCCTTGCGCAGCACGAGGTAGCGATCGTGGAGCAGGTCGTCCGGCGAGAGCCGGCGGTCGAGGGCGAGCTCCCGCCGGTTGTTGACGTAGCCCCCTCCCTGCTCGACGGTGTGGCGGGCCGCCGACCTGGAGGGGGCCAGGCCGGTGGCAGCCAGGGCGTCGACCAGGGGCAGGCCCTCCCCCTCGAGGGCGGAGCGGGCCATGGTGGTGGACGGCGCATCGGCGAAGACCTCCAGGAGCGTGCGCTCGTCGAGCCCCGCCACCTCCTCGCTGAACAGCACGGCGGCGGCGGCCTCGGCCCGGGCTGCCTCCTCCTGCCCGTGCACGAGCGCGGTGACCTCGCGGGCCAGCGCCCGCTGCGCCTCCCGCCGCTCGGGGTGGCTGGCGGTGGCCGCGTCGAGCTGCTCGATGCGCTCCCGGTCGAGCCAGGTGAAGTACCGGAGGTACCGGCCCACGACGGCGTCGTCGGCCCGCAGCAGCACCTGGAACAGCTGATAGGGGCTGGTGAGCTCCGGGTCGAGCCACACGTTCCCCGCCTCGGTCTTGCCGAACTTGGTCCCGTCCGCCTTCACCACCAGGGGTGTGGTCAGCCCGTAGGCCTGCTCCCCCCGCATGCGCCGGATCAGGTCCACGCCCATGACGATGTTGCCCCACTGGTCGCTCCCGCCCACCTGGAGGCGGCACCCGTGGGCGTCGAACAGGTGCAGGAAGTCGTAGGCCTGCAAGAGCATGTAGGTGAACTCGGTGAAGGAGATCCCGTGCTCGCGTTGGTCGAGCCGGGCCCGGACCGACTCCTTGGCCATCATGGTGTTCACCGTCACGTGCTTGCCGATGTCGCGGAGGAACTCGAGCAGGCCGAGCTCCCACAGCCAGGCTCCGTTGTCCAGGAGCAGGGCCCCGGCGTCGAAGTCCAGGAACCGCTCGAGCTGGGAGCGGATCCCGGCCAGGTTGGCCCGCAGCTGCTCGGCGTCGAGCAGCGGCCGCTCCTCGGACTTGCCTCCGGGGTCACCGATCATCCCGGTACCGCCGCCGGCCAGGGCGACGGGCCGGTGGCCGGCCTGCTGCAGGCGGCGAAGGGTGCAGAGCTGAAGGAGGTTGCCCAGCCCCAGGCTGCTGGCCGTGGGGTCGAAGCCGACGTAGACGGTGAGCACGTCGTGGTCGAGCAGCTTGGCCAACTCCTGGTCGGTCACCTGGTGCACCAGGCCTCGCCAGGAGAGCTCCTCGAACAGCGTGGTCATGGCCGAAGCCTCCCACGCCATCGTGGGCGAGCGCCCCCTCGGGGTCACAGGTCGAGCAGGATCACGTGGTGGGGCAGGTCGATGGTGACGAAGCCCTCGCCCACCACCTGCCAGCCGCGAGCCTGGTAGAAGCGCAGCGCCGTGTCGCGGCCGTTGGCCCACACCACCTGGTAGCCCTCCCGTCGGGCCCGCTCGACGGCGGCGTCCAGGAGAAGGCCACCTCCACCGGCTCCCTGCCGGGACGGCTCGACGGCCATGCCGCGGAGCCGCAGGGCCCGCCGGCCCGCCCGGTGCGGCGTCGGCTCGGGCGAGAGGGTGGCGACCCCGATCAGGCTCTCGTCGTCGTTGACCAAGCCGAGGTGGAAGGCGCCGGGCACGTGGTCGCCGGGGTAGTCCACGTCGGCATCGGGTCGGTCGTCGCGCAGGACCCGGCGGCGGAGGGCGTGGGTCTCCCCTGCGTCGATGTCGACCACGCGCACGGTCTACCTTGCCACCATGGCCGAAGTCATCGTGGTGGGCGCCGGGGTGGCCGGCTTGGGTGCCGCTCTGGGCCTCGCCGGACAGGACCATCGCGTCACGGTGGTCGAGCGGGACGCCACCACCGTCCCCGACTCGCCCGACGCCGCCTTCGAGCAGTGGCACCGCCGGGGGGCGCCCCAGGTCCGCCACTCCCACGCCTTCCTCGCCCGCCTGCGCAACCTCCTGCGGGACCGCGCCCCCGAGGTCCTGGAGGACCTCCTGGCCGCCGGCGCCACCGAGCTGCGCTTCCTGGACCACCCGCCGCCCACCCTCGAGGACCGCAGCCCGCGCCCCGGCGACGAGGACCTCGTCGCCCTGGCCTGCCGGCGCACGACGTTCGAATGGGTGCTGCGCCGGGACGCGCTCGGAGCCCGCCGCGTCGGCCTGGTCGAGGGGGCCGTGACCGGGCTGGTGGCCAACGGGGCGGACGAGGGTGCGCCGCACGTGGCCGGGGTGCGCCTCGCCGACGGCCGAGAGCTCAGGGCCGACGTGGTGGTGGACGCCTCCGGCGTCCGCTCGCCCCTGCCCAGCTGGTTGGCGGCCATCGGCGCCGGTGCCGTCCCCCAGCGCGAGCAGGACACCGGCATCGTCTACTCGTCTCGCTTCTACCGGCTCCTTCCCGGGGCGGAGCCGCCCTCCCCGGAGGGGCTCGTCATCGGCGACATGGGCTACCTCAAGTACGCCGTGTTCGTGGGGGACAACCGGACCTTCTCCATCACCTTCGCCATCTGGACCGACGACCGGGAGCTGCGCCAGCTCCTCCGCGCCGGGCCCTTCACGGCGGCCGCCAACACCCTGGCCGCCACCCGTCGATGGATCGAGGCCGGGCGGGCGGAGCCGATCACCGACGTCGAGGTGATGGCCCGGCTGCTGAACCGGCGACGGCGCTTCGTGATTCGGGGACGCCCCCTGGCCACCGGGATCTACGCCGTCGGCGACAGCCACATCTGCACCAACCCCCTCTACGGGCGGGGCTGCTCCCTGGCCATGGTGCAGGCCTACCTGCTGGCCGACACGCTGAGCCAGCATGCCGGCGACCCGGTCACCGCCGCCGTCGCCTTCCAGGAGGCCATGGACCGCGAGGTGGAGCCCTGGTACCGCGCCACGGTGGACCGGGACCGCCTCGAGCGCCGCCCCGGCGGCCAGTCCGTCGACGCCCACGAGGAGGCACGGCGCCTTCCCCTCGACGACGACACCATGCGCTCGCTGCTGCGCGACGGAATCTTGCCGGCGGCGGGCACCGATCCCGTCGTCTACCGGGCCTTCCTTCGCACCTTCAACCTGCTGACCCCGCCCGAGGCCATGATGCAGGACCAGGACGTGACGGCGCGGGTCCTGGCCGTGTGGCAGGAACGGGACACCCGCCCGGCTCCGCCGTCGCTCGGGCCCGAGCGGGACGAGCTGTTGCGCATCCTGGCCG
>JALYHF010000340.1 GCA_030776745.1 Actinomycetota bacterium
CATTCGCCAGGCGACGGAAGGCCAGCCCGGCGAGCACGTGCTCATCCCGGGACCGGCGAAGCTCGGCCAGCTCGGCCCACACGCTCGCCGCCTCCTCGAGCTCTCCGCACAGCTCCGAACAGTCCGCTAGACGCTCGAGAACGCCCAGGCGCTCGCTCTCGCCCTCTCCCTCGGGCCAGATGGAGAGGGCTCGTCTTCCCAACGCGGCGGCATCCCGGTAGGCGTGCACTGAGCAGAACTGCTCGGCCGCGGCCAACAGCAGCGGCCGGGCACGCGCCGGGTCGTGGCCCGCGATCCAATGCTCGGCGACCACCTCGGGAGCGGTCCGACGGGTGGCGAGCTGCTCGGCGACCAGGCGGTGGTGGCCGCGCCGGCGCGCCCACGGAATCGCCCGGTAGAGCGCGTCCCGGACGAGCGCGTGGCGGAACACCGCCGAGTCCGAGGACTCCTCCACGAGGAGCCCGGCGTCGAGCAGCGCGTCGACGTCCTCGGGCGAAACGAGGTCACTGAACGACGGAAGATCGATGCGAACGCCGAAGACGGCGGCCAGCTCCACCGCCAGCTGGTGCTCCCGTCGCAGCCTCGCAGTGGCGACCAAGACCGCGTCGAGCAGGCTCTCGGACAGCGGCAGCTCCGTGCCCGAAGCGAGCTCGACTATTCCGTCCCGCGTGGCCAGCGCTCCGGTCTCCACCAGAGCGGCAGCGAGCTCCTCGATGAAGAACGGCAGTCCTTCGGCCCGCTCGTGCACGGCGGCGACGAGGTCCGTCGAAGGAGGGATGGCGAACAGGCCAGCGAGCATCTCCCCGGTCTGGCCCTGCGTCAGCGGCCCGAGCCCGACCTCGACGAGGCGGCCGCCCCGGCGCAGCTCCGACCGCATCGCGCGCAGAGGGTGCGACCGGGCGAGCTCCTCGCTGCGGTAGGTCCCCACGATCAGCAACCGCTCCTTCGACAGGGCCGCGGCCAACATCGGGAGCAGCTCGATGGTGGCCGCGTTGGCCCAGTGCAGATCCTCCAGCACCACCACGGTCGGATGGCGACGGGCCACGTCGCGCAAGGTGCGGTGGATGGCGGCAACCAGCGCCCCGTGGTCCACCTCACGCCACGGCATGGCGAGCTCAGGCAGCAGCACCCTCGCGTGCTCTGCCAGCGCGGCGTCGCCAAAGGCGTCCGAGACCGCTCGCAGTACCTCCACCACGGGCGCGTACGCGCCCTCACCCACGCCGACCGCCCCCCGCAGGACGCAACCCTCCCAGTCGCCGAGGACCTCGCTGACCAGACGGCTCTTGCCGACACCGGCATCCCCGTGCACGAGCATCAGGCCGCCTTCGCCCACCTGGCACCGCTGGAGGGCAGCAGCCAGCGCTGCCCGTTCGACTGCCCTGCCCACGAGCGGTGATTGCTTCTGCACCCCGCCGACAAAGTAGTCGCAGTCGTCGCCCAGCTGGTGTTCCCGCCGGGTCTCCACCCTCGAGGCCGCCAACGCCACCCTGAAGGTCAGCTCCCCACGCTGGAGGGCCACGTCTTCACCCTCCGGGCCGACAAGACCGTGCTGGAGGGCCGCGTCGCCATCGTCGAGGGCGATACGCCGTGCTGGAGAGCCGCGTCTCTACCTACGAGGCCGACAAACACCGCGCTGAAGGGCCTCACCTCCGCACTGGAGCCACTGTTGGACGGGTAACCCGCACGCTGGTGGGTCGGGCGTGACACCCTGCGGTTTGGAGCCATGAACCTGCAGCTGGTCAACGGCAGCGGCGGCACCGGCGACACCCCCAGCGGCGAGGGCAACTTCATCATCGGCTACACCACCCCCGTCCAGCGACCGCAGTGGCCGACCGGGCCGGCTCCCACTACCTGAGTGTCGGCGACCAACACCACTGGACCAGCTTCGGCGGCATCGTCGCCGGCTTCCGGGACAACAGCTCCGCTGCCTCCTGCCGCCGGACGCGCGTCCGAACAAGGGCGCAACAGGAGGACGGTCAGTGCCCTGGTTGAACCAGAACCGTCTTGTTGGATCTCAGCCAAGGCGCCGCCCAAATCGGCGATGTGAATAAGCGAGATCGGCGAAGAGAACGTGCGGCGGGGGCCGCCGGCTATGCGCCG
>JALYHF010000341.1 GCA_030776745.1 Actinomycetota bacterium
CGCTACAACCTCTACAACGCCGTGTTCACCCCGGCCCACATGACGGCCGAGCAGCTGGAGGACGGCACCCGCCAGGCCTATCGGTGGTTCTACGGCCGAGGCCGCCGCTGGCGCCGGTTCGTGCAGGAGTGCCGCCGGCGCGACCCGCGCTTCAACGGCGCCATCGCCTTCGGCGCCCACAACTACGCCCGCCACTACCGCCGGCCCACCCTCTCCCCCGAGCCGGGGTACGAGGCTTCTTCCGAGGAGATCCGCGCCCTGGCCCAGGCCAGCGCCGCCCCCGCCCAGGAGGCGCTCGAAGTCGCCTTCTCGGGCGCCCGCCGGCGGATACCCGTCGCCGGCGCCCTCGAGACGCTCGCGACGGCCGAAAGAGGCGATCAGGGCAGGACCAGGTGGACGTCGCCGAACTCGTGCCAGCGGTACCCACCGGCGAGGGCGGCGGCGTAGCTGCGCTCCACCACGGGCCGGCCGGCCACGGCCTCGAGCAGCTCGAGGTGCGACGCCCGGGGCTCGTGCCAGCCGGTGAGGAGGCCGTCGACGACGCGCACCCCGCGCTCGGGAGTGATGACCAGCTCGGTCCAACCGGAGCCCGGCCGGGCCGAGCCACCCGCATCGGCGTCGGTCTCCACGGCTCGCGTGGCCGACGTCCCCACGGCCACGACGCGGTGGGCGGCGGCGCGGGCGGCGTTCACGGCCGCCGCCGTCTCAGCCGGCACGCGGTAGCGCTCCGGGGACGGCGGCTCGCCGGCCTCGGGCGAGGAGACACCGGTGTGGAGCACGACCGGCGCGATGGCGACTCCGCGGGCCCGCAGGGCGGCGAGCAGGTGGGGCGTGAAGGGCCGCGCCGCGCTCGGCATCTCGGCGCTGCCCGGCTGGGTGGCGAAGGCGGTCTGGTAGGCGGACAAGGGCCAGGCCCGCTCCGGGCACCCGTAGCGGATCGGCCGCCCCCACGCTCCCAGGTAGGCAGGAAGCGGTCTGGGCAGTCGCACCACGGCGTACCACAGGCGGGGGGCGGCGGCCGCGTCGGCGGCGGCCGGAAAGGGGGCCAGCAGATCCACCGAGCCCTCCTCGGGCAGGGGGACGCGCTGTCCAGCCCGCCCCTCGGAGAAGGGCAAGGTGCCGGCCCGGCACGGGACGCGCAGCTCCACGATCCACAGGCCACCGGGCAGCTCGGTCGACAGGTGAACCACCACCCCGCTGGACGAGGGCACGGCCGCGGCCCGGGTGGCCGAGGTGTTCACCACCAGCAGGTCACCGGGAGCGAGGAAGTCGGGCAGGTGGCGGAAGCCGGTGTCGACGAGGCGCCCGTCGGAGCGGTTCGCGACCAGCAGGCGCACGTCGTGACGATCCAGGCCACGCGCCTCTACCGGTTCTGTGGTGATCAGCCGGTCGGGCAGGTCGAAGGCGAGGGGGCCGGCCCGCTCGGCCACGGCCGTCATGAGCGTCCGGCGCCGAGAGGCGCCAGGGTGCGGGCTTCGTAGCGCCCGCTCGGCAGGTCGCCCTCGATCAGCCGCAGCAAGCCGGGGACGCTGTCCTCGGGCGGAGGCCGGTCCGAGATGTCCTCGCCCGGGAAGGCCTCGGCCTGCATCTGTGTCCGCATGTCGCCGGGGTCCACCCGGTACACGACCAGCTCGGGGTGCTCCAGGGCCAACACGGAGGCCAGTTGCTCCAGCGCCGCCTTGGACGAGCCGTAGCCGCCCCACCCGGGATACGGCTCGGCGGCGGCGTCGGACGTGACGGCCAGGATGCGGGCACGCGCCCGCAGGTGGGGCAACGCCAGCTGCGTCAGCCGTAGGGGCGCGAAGACGTTCACGGCGAACACCTCCTGCAGCACCGGGAGCGGGTAGTCGGCCAGCCAGGGCTGGGGGCTCGGGCCCAACAGGCTGGCGTTGTGGACGAGGAGGTCGAGCCCGCCCAGCTCCTCCACGGCGGCCATCAAGGCTAGCCGGTGCTCCTCGTCGCCCACGTCGCCGGGAACGGCGCGGACCGTCGTCACCCGGCCCAGCTCGTTGGCCACGGCCTCCAGGGCCCGCCGCCGCCGGGCGTCGAGGACCAGCCCCCAGCCGTCGGAGGCCAACCGCCGGGCCAGAGCCAGGCCGAGGCCACGGGAGCCACCAGTGACGAGTGCGACGCGCATCGGGTTCCTTTCGTCTGCCTGCCGACGACGGTACGCAGACGGGGAGGCGGCCACATCGGCCGGGCGGCGGGTCTTGCCGGGCCGGAAGTCCTAGGTCCGGGGGCCGAGCTCGGGCTCGTCGAGGCCCTCGCGGACGGCAAAGAGGGCGGCCTGGGTGCGGTCGGCCAGGTGGAGCTTGGTGAGGATGCTGCTCACGTGGGTCTTGACCGTCTTCTCGGACACGACCAGCTCGGTGGCGAGCTGGCGGTTGGACAGGCCCTGGGCCAGCAGACGGAGCACCTCGAGCTCGCGCCGGGTGAGCGACTCGAGCGGGGCTCGCCCCTGGGCCAGCTCGGCCATGACCTTGGCCGCCACCCGGGGGTGCAGGAGGCCCTCGCCGTGGTGCACGGTTCGGATGGCGGCCTCCAGGTCCGCCGGCTCCACGTCCTTCAAGAGATAACCGGCGGCGCCCGCCTGCACGGCCGGCACCACCTGGTCCTCGGAGGCGAAGCTGGTGAGGACCAGCACGCGAGCCGACGGCGCCCGCTCCTGGATGCGCCGGATGGCGGCGGCCCCTTCGAGCCCGGGCATCACCAGGTCCATCAAGACGACGTCCGGCCGCAGCCGGTCCACCTCCGTCACCGCCGTCGCACCGTCACCGGCCTCGCCGACGACCACGATCCCCGGCCGGGACTCGAGGAACGCCCGCAGCCCCTGGCGCACCACGGGATGGTCGTCCACGACGAGCACCCGGATGTCCTCAGCCAACCGGCACCTCCACCCGGACGGTGGTGCCCCGGCCCGCCGCCGAGTCGATCCGGAGGGCACCCCCAATCTCCTCGGCTCGCTCCCGCATCGAGGTCAGGCCCAGGTGGGTGGAGCGGATCGGGCGGTCGTCGGGGTCGAACCCCACGCCGTCGTCGTGGACCTCGACCGTCACCGTCGCCTCCTCCATGGCCACCCTCACCTCGACGGCGTGGGGCCCGGCGTGGCGCACGGCGTTGTTCAGCGCCTCCTGGACGATGCGGTACAGCTGCACCTCCGTGCGGCCGGGGAGGCGTCGCTCGCCCTCGACCCGGAGGCTGGCCTCGACGCCGTAGGTGCGCTCCACCACGTCGAGGTGCTTGGCCAGGGTGGGGACGAAGCCCTCCACCTCGAGCTCGGCCGGGCGGAGCTCGAAGATCAGCGACCGCAGCTCGGCCAGGGCGTCCTTGGCCAGCTGCTGGACCTGGCCGATCCGGGCCACGGCCTGGCCCGGGTCCGAGCGAACCAGGGTGGCGGCGGCGTCGGCGTTGAGCGACAGGCTGAAGAGGGTCTGGGTCATGGCGTCGTGCAGCTCGAGGGCCAGGCGGTTGCGCTCCTCGATCACGCTCAGCTCGCGGCTGCGCTCGTACAGCCGGGCGTTCTCCATGGCGATGGCGGCGTGGGCGGCCAGGAGCTCGATCAGCTCCTGGTCGGCCTCGTCGAACGCCGCCGCCCCCTCCTTGTCGGTGAGGTAGAAGGCACCGATCACCCGGCCCTTGGACACGATGGGCACGCCCAGGAAGGAGCTCATGCGAGGGTGAGCGGGGGGCCACCCCCAGAACCTGGGGTCGGCGGTGATGTCGCTGGTGCGGTACGGCGTGGGCTCGGCCAGCATGGCCCCGAGCAGGCCATGGGTGCGGGGAAGAGGGCCGATGGCCTCGATCAGCTCGTCGCTCATGCCCGCCGTGATGAACCGGGAGAACCCGGTGCCCTCTTGGTCGGGGACCCCGAGGGCGGCGTAGCCGGCGTCGGCCAGGCCGCGAGCGGCGTGAACCAGCTTCTCGAGCACGGGCTCGAGCGACAGCTCGGCAGCGATGGCCAGCACCGCATCGCTCATGGCGGCGAAGGCACCCTCGTGCCCGATGCCGGGCCGGGGTCGGCCAGGCTGCTCCACGCCCTCACCCTACGGTGGGCGAGGGGGCGGAGCAGGCGCTGCTCAGCTCGTCTTGGCCTGGATGAGGTGGTACAGCAAGATGAGCTGGGTAACGGCCAGGGGGTCGTCGCGGTAGTCGGGGTCGATCATCCCCAGCGAGTCGGGCACGGACTCGGGCACGCCCAGCTCGTCCCAGATGGCCTGCTCGACCTTCCTGACGACCTCAGAGGGCCCGTAGGAGTGGACGTGGAGGGCGTCGACGGGCTTGCCGTCCTCGTCGCGGAGGAGCTTGAGGTGCGTGGCCTCGCGGGTGTCCTCGCCCACGATGCGCGATAGGTCTGGGTGGGGGATGGTGGGGCGCAGGAGGAGCGTGGCGCTGAGGGGATCGTCCTCGGTCTCGCCTCGCTCCTCGATGGGGGCGAACCGCACGACGATGTCGGCTCGGGCCCGCTGCGGCCGGATGAACTCGGCCGACTCGGGTTCGCGCTTCTCCAGGTCGGCGTGGACCTGCTCCTCGGTGTAGCCCCGCTTCTGGGTGTCGCGCCGGACCTTCCAGGCGTAGCGGATGGCCTCGGGCGGGTCGAGGTACACCCTGATGTCGAAGCAGGCCCGCGCCACCTTGGAGTGGAGCGGGAGCAGACCCTCGATGATGACGTACTCCCGGGGCTCGACCAGCACGGGCCGGCCGAACTTGCCGCTGCTGTGCTCGTAGACGGGCTTCAGGATGGGCTGACCCATGGCGAGGAGCTGGAGGTGCTGCTCCATGATCTCCACGTAGTTGCAGTCCGGGTGCAGGGGCGTGAAGGGGAGGGACTTGCGCTCGTCTCGGTCATAGCGGTGGTAGTCGTCGACGCAGATCGCGGTGATGCGGTCGGGACCGAGCGCCTCCACCAGGCCCTTGGTGATGGTGGTCTTGCCGCTGGCGCTGTCCCCGGCGATGGCCAGCATGATGGGCCGATTCACGCCGTCTCCGTTGACCCGACCCGCTCGCTTGATGGCAATCTGCTTGTCCGGCATCCCGCTACCCCCGTGCCTTGGCCGCGAACGTGTGTCCGGGCGGCGTCATGTCAAAGCCTCCTCGGCCCGCCGGCGCATCTCGCTGACGCCCTCCGAGAGGCCGCCTTCGAACTTGAACAGGGCGCTGCCGGTCACCAGCACCCGGGCGCCCGCCGCCGCCGCCCCGGCGATGGTGTCCGGGCTGATGCCGCCGTCGACCTCGAGGTCGATGTCGCGCCCTGAGTCGGCGATCATCGCTGCCGCCTCCCGGATCTTGGGCTCCATGGTGGCGATGTAGGCCTGGCCCCCGAAGCCGGGGTTGACGGTCATGATCAGCAGCAGGTCGAGCAGGTCGACGACGTGGCGGACGGCGTCGAGGGGGGTGGCGGGGTTCAGGGCCACGCCCGCCTTGGCGCCGGCGTCGTGGATGGCGCCGAGCGTGCGGTGCAGGTGCACGGAGGCCTCGGCGTGGACGATGACGATCTCGCAGCCCGCCTCCACGTACTTGGCCATCAGCTCGTCGGGCTCCACCACCATGAGATGGGCCTCGAACGGGACCGAGGCGTGCGGCCGACAGGCGGCGATCACGTCGGGGCCGAAGGTGAGGTTGGGCACGAACCGCCCGTCCATGACGTCCCACTGGATGCGGTCGACCCCCGCCTTCTCGAGTCCGGCCACCTCCTCTCCCAGGCGAGCGAAGTCGGCCGGGAGCACCGACGGCACGATGGACACCGGGCTGGTGCCGTCCGGTGAAGGGGCCGTCATCGGCTGCGCGCTGGTCATGAGTTCATCCTTGGGGCGTTCTGGGGATCGGGAGGACCCGAACTCTAGGCCACCGCGTGGCGGAGGGCACGGCCGAGAACGCGGGTGGGTGCCCGCTGCTCAGGCTGCCTCCTGCTCCATCTCCTTGGAGTACTCGCCGGAGCGGGCGGCGCCGTTGAGGCGGGCGCGGTGCGCGGCCGCCTGCTTGGCCGCCTCGATGTTGGCCTCCTCGCCCTTCCAGGCCGTCAGAGCCGGGTCCTGGATGGCCCGGGCGTACGAGAAGGTGATCTCCCAGGGGTGGGCGCCCATCTGGTTCATGAGGTTGAGGTGCTCGGTGGCCAGCTCGGGGCCCTGCCCGCCCGAGAGGAAGGCGATGCCGGGCACGGCGGCGGGGACGGTGCGACGAAGGCAGCGGATGGTGTCCTCGGCCACCTGCTGCGGGCTGGCCTGCTCGGGGCAGTCCTTGCCCGAGATGACCATGTTGGGCTTGAGAATCATCCCCTCGAACAGCACCCGCTGCTCGCTCAGCTGGTCGAACACGATGCGTAGGGTGGCCTGGGTCACCTCGAAGCAGCGCTCGATGGTGTGGTCGCCGTCGATGAGCACCTCGGGCTCGACGATGGGCACGAGCCCGCCCTCCTGGCACAGGGCGGCGTAGCGGGCCAGGGCGTGAGCGTTGGTGGAGATGCAGTACCGGCTGGGGAGGCGGTCACCCTCGATGGTGATGACGGCGCGCCACTTGGCGAACTTGGCCCCCATCTCCACGTACTCCTCGACGCGCTCGCGCAGCCCGTCGAGGCCCTCGGTGACCTTCTCGCCCTCGGCCAGGGCCAGCGGCTTGGCCCCGGTGTCCACCTTGATCCCGGGCATGATCCCGCACTCCTGGATCATCTTCGGGAACGGCCTCCCGTCGGAGGACTCCTGGCGGATGGTCTCGTCGTACAGGATCACCCCGCTGATGTGCTTGCCCATGTCGGGGGCGGTCAGCAGAAGCTCCCGGTAGTCCCGGCGGGTGTCGGCGGTGGACTCGATGCCCACCTTCTCGAAGCGCTTGCTGATGGTCCCCGTGCTCTCGTCGGCGGCAAGAACGCCCTGTCCGGGTGCCACTATGGCCTGGGCAGTGGCGATGAGATCCTCGGCGTTCATTGGCTCTCGTCCTCCCTCTTTGACGTTACGCGCCGGCGGGCGCGACGGATGCTCCGACGTTAGCCCATCGCTGGTCAGCCCGCCTCTGGGGGCACGCCGGCCGATGGGCCGGTCAGACGGAAGCCGTCGTGGCCGGGCCGGCCGGGGCTCCCGAGGTGGGCCAGGAACAGGGCGGCGGTGGCGGGCAGCTCCTCGCCGGCCCGGCCCACCACGTGCCAGGACCGCTCGCGGCGCAGGCCGGGGCACTGCCACTCCTCGAGGTGGCCCTGCTCGAGCTCGCGGCCGACGGCGTCCCTCGAGATCAGCGTGATGCCCAGCCCGACCAGGACCGACTCCCTGATGGCGCCGTTGGAGGCGAGCGTGAGCGTGGTGGGCACGATCCCGAGCTCGTCGAAGAGCTCCTCGGCGGTGGAGCGGGTGCCCGACCCACCTCGCGCAAGAGCCACACCTCGTCGGCCATGTCGGCGACCGTCACTCGCCGGGGCGGGCTGCGCCGCCCCCGCTGGGCGACCGAAGGCGCCGACACGACTCTCGCAGGCACTCGACCTGTGGGGCGACGTCACCTTCGAGTGCGAGTCCCCCGACACCGCCGACACGACCGAGACCCCTACCCCCACGGGAGGCTGAGATGCACATCACCCAAGGGACCTTCTCCTACCTGCCCGAGCTCAGCGACGACGAAGGAGCAGCGCTACCGGTTCGAAGAGGAGGCCAAGAAGGCGTTCCGGGAGTACCTCGAGGCCCGCATGAAGCAGCCGCGGTTCGCCAACGGCCGGAGCGTGCGCAACGCCCTGGATCGGGTCCGCATGCGCCAGGCCATCCGGCTGTACAACACCTTCACGGACGGTGACGGTGACGCCACGCTGACCAAGGCCGACCTTGTCGGCATCAGGCCCGACGACATCACCCAGAGCCGCGTGTTCGAGGGCGGTGTCTACGGCGAGGTCCCCGAGCGGGCCGAGGAGTAGAGTGAGACGGCGCCGGGCGGGGTAGGGGCCCCGCCTCGGCGAGGAGGCTGGGGTTGGGGCCCCAGCCGGGGAGGAAAGCATGGAGTGCGTGGTGCTCGGCCACAGGGACGACGGCTGGGCCGGTTTCCAATGGAGCGGCGAGGAACCCGAGGGCATGTTCGAGCCCGAGGAGGCCGAGGAGGCCGGGGCCAAGTGGGAGGGCGACGAGCTCGTCACCTGCGACCTGGTCGCCCTGAGGCGCAACTACGCCGCCTCCGACGAGGAATGGCTCCCCGACTCTGACTGACACCGCCCTCGTTACCGGCGGGAGGGGCTTCATCGCCCTCCATCTGTTCCCGGTACTGCTGCGCGAGGGCTGGGAGGTCCGCGCCTGTGGACGGAGCCAGCGGCCGGACGGGCTCCCGGACGCCGTCGACTACCGGGTCGCCGACCTGGCCGAGGGCACGGGTCTGGGCGACGTCGTGGAGGGTGTCTCGCACGTGTTCCACCTGGCCGGCGCCTCCAGCTCGTTCGCCGACGAGGAGGAGATGCACCGCTCCAACGTGGTCGGCACGGAGAACCTCCTTGCCGCCGTGGCCGGGAGCGACGTCGAGCGCTTCCTGTTCATGAGCACCACGGCGGTGTACGGGGAGGAGGTGGAGCTGCCCTCACCGGTGCCCGAGGATGTCGAACCCCACCCCAGCCGGGGCTACGGCAAGACCAAGTGGCAGGCGGAACAGGCCGTGTGGCGACATGTCGAGAAGGGCCTGCCGGCGCTGGTGCTCCGGCCCGTCTCGACCTACGGCCCGGGCAACGTCAAGCTCCTGGCCAGCGCCATCCTCGACGTGGCCATCGAACGCTCCCTGGGGCTGGAGAGCCTCGAGGTGCCGACTCCGGCGGTGGAACAGCGGCTGGTCCACGTGGCCGACGTGGTCAAGGCCTCTGTTCACCTGATCGGCCATGCCGAAGCCGTAGGACGGGCCTTCAACGTCACGGCGCCGACCTACCCCACCAGCCACGACATCGCCGGCATCCTGGCCCCGGAGTTCGGCCTGGCGGTACAGGTGAGCGACGACCCGGACTGCGGGCCCAGCTACGAGGAGCGCAAGGCCGGGCGGGAGCGCATGCTGGCCCAGGGGATGCGAGACGAGATCCTCTTCACGGAGGACCGGTTCCGGTTCATGAGGAAGGAGAACCGGAACAACCGGGTGAGCATCGAAGCTCTGCTCGGCACCGGGTTCGAGTTCTCCGAGGCCGACCTGCCCCGCAGCATCGCCCGGACCGTCGCCTGGTATCGCGACAACCGCTGGGTGCTCTGAGCTCAGCGGTTCTCGCGGGCGCCCTTCTTGGCGGCGACCCGCTTCTGGGAGGCGGCCGTCTTCTTCTGCCTCGGCCCTGACGTCTCCTCGGCTGCCGTCTCGGTGCCCGGCGCCGCGCCCCCGCCGCCCAGGCGCCCGCCGCTGCGGCTCAGGAGCGGCGCCCACCGGGCCCTGGCCACCGAGGCCGTGGGCGCTGCCGGGCTCTTCTTCCCAGACCCCTTCGTTCGGCCCGGCGCCTTCTCGGACGCGGGAACGTCCTTGTCCCGCCCCGTCCTCATCAACGGCGCAGCCTTCTTCGGCATGGCCGTCTTCTGGGCCACCGTCGGTTTCCTCTTGGGGGCGGGGGTGGTCTTCTTGGCCGCCGCCTTCTTCTTCGCCGGCGTCGCCTCCTTGGACGCGGGGGCGGTCTTCTTGGTGGCGGGGGCGGTCTTCTTGGTGGCGGAGGCGGTCTTCTTGGTGCCCGCGGCCGTCTTCTTGGCCGCGGCCGTCTTCTTGGTGCCCGCGGCCGTCTTCTTCGCCGGTGCCGCCTTCTTGGCCGCCGGCTTCTTCTTCAGCGGCGCGATGGCGGCGGCCTCCGCGGAAGGCCGGCCCAGCGGGGACGCGACCGGGTTCTTGTGGGTGGTGGTGGGGCTGACCGCGAACGTCCGCACCGGTGCGTCGGTGACCCCGTGGCCGCTTTTGGCCACCCGGGCCTGACGCTCACGAGCCAGCCGTTGCTGGCGCTCCACCGCGTCACGAAGGGCGCGGTCCCGCATGGCCTCGACCGACGACGCATCGACCCTCGTCATGGCCATCGCCTCGAGAGGCCCCTCCCACCCACGTCGCTCGGCCAGGTCGCGCAGGGCCATCTCGGTGATGGCCTCCTCCTCGTCCACCTCCTCGTCCACCTCGTCATCAGGGAACGAGCTGGACGGCTCGTAGGAGGGCCGGGCGGCCGGCGGGGCCGCACGCGGAGTCCTCGGAGCCGGGGTGGCCAGCCCCGGGGCGGGCGAGCGCCCGGCCAGGCGGCTCATCTCCTCGGCCGCTTGGCGTTCGAGCTCGTCCCGCCTCGAGTCGCGGTCCGGGTCGTCCCCGAAGAGGCGCTTCTTCACCGAGACGACTCTAACGGGTTTCGCTGCCGGCCACCGAGGGCCTGACGGGCATCGGAGGAAGGGTCGACGTGCTCGACACCCGCCCGGGGCTACGGTGACCGCGTGGCCATCCGAGTCGTCCTGGCCGAGGACAACCTCCTCCTCCGCGAGGGCGTCCGCCGCCTGATGGAGAGGGAGCCCGCCATCGACCTGGTCGGTGTCTGTGAGGACTTCGACTCGCTGCTGGCCACTGCCGAGGCGACGAAGCCCGACGTCGTGGTCACCGACATCCGCATGCCGCCGACGGGCACCGACGAAGGCATCCGGGCCGCCGCCCACCTCCGCGAGACGCTCCCGAGCACCGGCGTCGTGGTCCTGAGCCAGTACGCCAGCCCGGGCTACGCGCTGGCCCTGCTCGAAAAGGGATCCGAGCGACGGGCCTACCTCCTGAAGGAGCGGGTGTCCGAGGTCGAGGAGCTCCTGGCCGCCATCCATGAGGTCTCCCGCGGGGGCTCGGTGATCGACCCCAAGGTGGTCGAGTCCCTCGTGGCGACCAGGTCCGGAAGGGCTTCGAGGGAGCTCGAGCACCTCACGCCTCGGGAGAACGAGGTGCTGGCCGAGATGGCCCAGGGCAAGAGCAACGGGGCCATCGCCGCCGCCCTCGTGCTCAGCGAGCGGGCCGTGGAGAAGCACATCAACTCGATCTTCTCCAAGCTCGGCCTGTCGGAGGAGCGCGACCTGAACCGCCGGGTCAAGGCCGTGCTCGTGTACCTGGCCGAGAGGGGTGGCTAGCAACACCCCGGAGACACCTGCCCGCACCCTGGGCCGGGCCCAGGGCGGGTGCCAGGATGGGACCGTGCCGGATTCACCCGCGCCCGAACCCGTGTCCGTCCTCGTCGTCGACGACCAGGCCCCGTTTCGCGGCGCGGCCAGGGCGGTGTTGCAGATGGCCGCCGGCTTCGAGCTGGTTGGTGAGGCGGAGTCCGGAGAGGAGGCGGTGGAGCTGGCCACGGCGCTGGCCCCCGCCCTCGTGCTGATGGACATCAACATGACCGGGATCAGCGGGATCGAGGCGACCCGTCTGATCACCGCCGACCATCCCGACACGATGGTCGTCCTGCTCTCCACCTACCACCTCGACGACCTGCCGGCCGAGGCGCGAACGAGCGGCGCCGCCGCCTACGTCCACAAAGAGGAGCTGAGCCCCCGCATGCTGCGAAGGCTGTGGGAGGAGCGCGGCGACACCGGCTGGACGGCCGACGGCGTGCCCACCGAGGGCGACGCCCCCGCCGGCAACCCGCGCCCGCTGCCCAACCGCTGAGCCGGCACCATCCGGTGCGCCTCGGGGGCGCGCTCTGTCAGATCGCCGGGATCTTCACGGCCAGGCGGTAAGCCTGCACGGGGGCATGGCGGCCCTTCACGACGGTGGGTTCCAGCGGCACCGCCTCGACCGGTGTGCGCAGGGCGGCCAGCGTCGCCTCGCTGATCACCGTCTCCCCGGGCTCGGCCAACTGCTGCAGGCGCTGCGTGAGGTTCACGGTGTCGCCCACCAGGGTGTACTCCAGGCGCTCCTCGGACCCCAGGAGGGCGGCGGCCACGTCGCCGGTGGAGACCCCGATGCCGAGCCCGAACGGTGGCAGGTTCTCGGCCTGCCATCGCCGGTTCACGGCGGCCTGGTTCTCGTGCATGGCGAACGCCGCCGCCACCGAGCGGTCGGCGTGGTCGTCCTGGGGCAACGGCGCACCGAACACGGCCATGACGGCATCGCCCACGAACTGCATGACCGTGCCGCCGGCGCTGAGGATGGCGTGGTTCATCTCGGCCCGGTGGAGGTTGAGCTGGTGGGCCAGCTGGGCGGGATCGGCCTCCTCGGCGATGCCCGAGTAGCCCCTGATGTCGGACATCAGGACCGTCACGTCCATCTTCTCGGCCTCGCCCACTCGGCGGCCCTCACGACGCAGCTTCTCGGCCAGCCCACCGGGGAGCAGGCGGCTCAGGGTCTCGCCCTGCTCCTCCCGGTCCACGATGGCCATGTGCAGCATGCGCAGGCGCCGCAGCGAGCTGGCGGCGCCCGTGCTGGCCTGCCGGGCCAGCTTGAGGAACAGCTTCTCGACGGCGTCCGAGGCCGACGCCGCCGTCGTCCTCCGGGTGACGGCGATGGCCTTGATGGGGCGGCCCTCGGCCACCAGCTGCAGGATCTCCTCGTCCTCGGGGGTGAGGTCCCCGTCCGTGGTGACCGGGCGGATGAGGGCACCGACGATGTTCGGGTCGATCATCGAGCCGCCCGTGGCCACCTCCCGGATGGCACGGGCCAGCTGGTCCCCCTCGGCGATCCGGTCCTTGAGCAGGTAGGCGTACCCGGCGGCCCCTTCGCCGAGGAGGGAGATGGCGTACTCGGGGTCGTCGTACTGCGACAGGATGACCACTCCGGTCCCGGGGTGGCGCTTTCGCACCTCCTTGGCCGCGTCGATGCCCTCCCGCTGGAAGTTGGGCGGCATCCGGATGTCGGTGACCACCACCTGCGGCGCCGCCGTCTCCGCCCCGGCCACGAGCTCGTCGTAGTCGGCCGCCACCCCCACGACCTCGATGTCACGCTCCAGGGCCAGCAACGCCCGGACGCCCTCGCGGACGATCAGGTTGTCGTCGGCCAGGAACACGGTGATCCCCCCCTGTGGCATACGACCATTGAACGCCGTCGCGGCCTGGTTGGACAAGGGTGCACCCCCCCGCGCCGCTGGTGGTGCTGCCCACCCCTCTCCATGCCGGGTGCCACCCTTGGGTCGAGGCCTTCGCCGCCGTACGGTTGGCCCAGGTCGGCAGATCAGGGAAGGGAGCAAAGAATCATGCGCTTCGAGTCCTCCGTCACCTCCATCTCCTGGATCCCGTCGGAGGCCATCGACGGGTTGGCCACGAAGTTGCCCTTCGAGATGGGCCTGGCCCACTACGACGCTCCCCTCCCGGAGGTGCTGACCGACCTCGAGGAGCTCCGCCAGCGCGACGCCTTCCGTTTCGCCAACGAGCTGCGGGCGTGGATCGAGGTCGAGGACGGCCGGGTGGTGGGCCACGGCCACAGCGGCAAGGGCCACATCGGGGCCACGACCTTGCAGCTTGGGGGCAGGCAGGCCACCTTCCCCGCCGTGCCGTTTCCGGACCTGCGACCTGAGCCGGAGGTGACGCCGACCTCGGTGCGCTTCGTGCAGACGACGGGCGGCCGGACCGGGGTCCCGGCGCCCCGGCGGGTGCGGCGCAAGCCCTTCGTGCAGATCGCGGCACCCACGGCCTGGTCGACCCTTGCCCTCACCATCCACGCCGAGGGCACCTCCGAGTACGAGGTGGTGGGGGCCAGCCCCTTCCCCCGCCACTGGGTGTACGACCACGCCGGCAAGCTGGTGGCCAAGACGGGGCTGATCGACTTCGAGACCTGGTACCGCCGTGCCTTCGGCCGGCACACCCCCTGGGGAGACGAGGACTCGCCGGCCCTGGTCACCCAGGTCGAGTCCGCGCTCGAACGGGAGCTGTCGGGCACCCTGATGGCGGGTGGGAGACCGAAGATCCGCAAGGTCAAGGAGGGGGCCACCCTCGTCGAGCAGGGCGCCGAGGGCAACGAGCTGTTCCTGCTCCTGGACGGGGTGCTGCGGGTCGAGGTCGGCGGCGACCGGGTGGCCGAGATCGGCCCGGGGGCCCTGCTCGGCGAGCGCGCCATCCTCGAGGGAGGGCGGCGCACCTCCACCCTTCGAGCCGTCACGCCGTGCAAGGTGGCGGTGGCCGCAGCTGACGCCCTGGACCCCGGTGCTCTGAGTGAGGTGAGTCGGGGTCACCGGCGCGAAGATCGCTGAGTGCGGCGTGGCGCGTCGGGCGCGGCGGCGCAAGGCGCACGGCCTATCTTGGCCCCATCGACCGACACCGACATGTCCGCTCCTTCCCCCCGGGTGAGCGAGGCGAGACCTTTCGACCAGGGCGTAGTTCGTGCGGCTGACACTGTGCGGTGTCCGCGGCTCCACCCCCTCCCCTGGTCCCGGCTTCCTTCGCTATGGCGGGAACACGTCCTGCGTGGCGGTCGCCTCCGACGGCGAGGAGGCACCCCGACTGGTGATCGACGCCGGGACCGGGCTGAGCGCCCTCTCCCGGATGCTCGACGGATCGGCCTTCCAGGGCACGATCCTGCTCGGCCACCTCCATTGGGACCACACCCACGGCCTCCCCTTCTTTCCCGCCGGAGGACGGCCGGACAGCGACGTCACCCTCCTCATGCCCGCCCAGGGCGACGCCGAGGCCGTCCTGGCCCGGGTGCTGTCCCCCCCGCACTTCCCCATCACCCCCGCCCAGCTGGGTGGCCGCTGGCGCTTCGCCGGCCTGGAGGAGGGAGAGCACCACATCGAATGCTTCACGGTGCTGGCCCGCCAGATCCCCCATAAGGGTGGGCGCACCTTCGGCTACCGCGTCTCGGACGGGCGAGCCACCTTCGCCTATCTCTCCGACCACAGCCCCATCGCCCTCGGCCCCGGCTCGACCGGCCTCGGCGCCCACCACGAGGCAGCGGTGGCGCTGGCTCGTGACGTCGACCTGTTGATCCACGACGGCCAGCACCTGGCTGCCCAGTTCCCCGCTGTCAGCCACCTCGGCCACTCCGCCGTCGAGTACGCCGTCGGTCTGGCCGAGGCGGCGGCAGCCCGCCGGCTGCTCCTGTTCCACCACGACCCGAGTCGCACTGACGACGAGATCGACGACATCGTGGCCTCGTACCAGGGCGCGCCGGTCACGGTGGAGGCGGCAGCCGAGGGCGGCGTGATCGAGCTCCCCGCCAGGGAAGGCTGACGGTGCCGGTCGACGATGTCGACGCCGTGGTCGTGGGGTCCGGCCCCAACGGCCTGGTGGCCGCCGCCCTCCTGGCCCGGGCGGGCTGGTCGGTCACGGTGCTGGAACGAGCCGAGGTGGCTGGTGGCGCCGTGCGCAGCGAGGCGCTGACCGTGCCCGGCTACGTGCACGACACCTTCTCCGCCTTCTACGGGCTGCTCCACGCCTCCCCGGTGCTCACCCAGCTCGAGCTGGACCGCCGCGTGCGGTGGGCCTCGTTCGAGATCCCCGCGTCGGCTTCCGTCGGACCCGAGTCCGTCGCTTTGTGCCACGCCGATGCCATGGCCACGGCGGCGGCGCTCTCTGCCCTCGACCCTCACGACGGGGAGTCGTGGAGCGAGCTGTCCGCCTGGTGGACGCGGGTCGGCCGCCGCTTCCTGGACATGTGCCTCTGGCCGCTGCCCTCGCCCGGCCCCACGCTGCGCCTGCTGCGGGCGGCTGGCGCCCGGGGCGGCATGGAGCTGGCCCAGATGATGCTCTCGCCGGTGGACGCCCTCGCCCAGCGCCTGTTCCGGTCCGAGCCGGCGCGGGCCCTGCTGGCCTCGGGCACCTCGCACGGCGACCTGTCCGTGGCCACGGCGGGCAGCACCCCGGCCTCCCTGGTCCTGGCCATGGCGGCCCAGGAGGTCAACATGCCCGTCCCCGTCGGTGGGGCGGGTCGGCTGGCCGAGGCGCTCGTGGGCTGCGTCACCGAGGCGGGAGGGGCCGTGGTGACGGGCAGGGAGGTCACCCGCGTCGTGGTCGAGGCCGGGCGCGCCGTCGCGGTGGAGACAGCGGCCGGTGAGGCCGTGCGGGCCCGCCGGGCGGTGCTGGCCGACCTGCCGCCCGGCCGGCTCTTCCGCTCCCTCGTGGGGGAGGACCACCTGCCGCCGTCCTTCCTCGAGGGGCTGCGCGCCTTCCGTCACGGGTCGGGGGTGTTCAAGCTCGACCTGGCCCTCGACGGCCCCGTCCCCTGGCTGGGAGAGGGCCTGGACCGCTGTGGCGTCGTCCACCTCACCGGCCACCTCGACACCATGGTGCGCTCGGCGTCGGAGGTCCACCGGGGGGCGCTGCCGGCGCTGCCCCTGCTGGTGGTGGGCCAGCAGAGCCTCGTCGACCCGACCCGAGCGCCGCCGGGGTGCCACACCCTCTGGGTGGAAACCCACGTCCCCTCCACGCCCCACGCCGACGGCCTCGACAGGGTCCCGGCCGGGTCGTGGGAAGAGGCGGCGCCAGGCTTCACCGCTCGGGTGCTGGAGCGCCTCGAGGAGCACGCCCCCGGGCTGCGGTCCCGCATCGTCGGGCGGGCCACGCACACCCCAGTGGACCTCGAGCGGGCCAACCCCAACCTGGTCGGCGGCGATCTCGGGGGCGGCTCGTCGGCCCTCGACCAGCAGCTGTTCTTCCGCCCGGTACCCGGGTGGTTCCGCTACACCACGCCGGTCCGCGGGCTGTACCTGTGCTCCGCTTCGGCCCACCCCGGCGGCGGCGTGCACGGCATGGTGGGGCGCAACTGCGCCCAGCGCGTGCTGCGGGCCGGCCGTCGGGATGGGAGGCGGCGGTGAGATCGGCCGCCGCCGAGCCGGAAGCGGCCGAGCCGCTGCTCTTCGTCCGCTGCGCCTACCCGCCCAACCAGCTCGGCTACTGCGGCCCGGCCGACAACCGGCCCTGCTCGAGTACAGAGCGGCGAGCTTGGTGGACCGGCCCGGCTCCGCTGCTGGCCTGAGCGAGATCGGGGCGGGGCTACGTTCCGAAGGTGGGCGCTGACGGGTTCGCCGTCGACTACGAGGGCTTGGCCGCCCTGGGCCAGCAGCTGGCCGAGCTCCGAGGTGAGCTCGAGAACGGAGAGGACGCCATCGGGCCCCTCCTGGGCACGGGCAGCGACGACGAGCTCCGCGGCAAGCTCTCGGAGTTCGCCGAGAACTGGTCCGAGAAGCGGTACTCCGTTACCCGGCAGCTCGAGCGGTGGCGGGCCTGGCCAAGGCGGCCGCCGATGCGTATCGCGACGTCGACCAGGCCCATGCCGAGAGCTTCTCCAGTGCGCGGAGGAAGACGACCGGCGGGAGCCCTTGATGGGTTGGAGCCTCGTCGGTCACCCGGCACACCCGGTCGCTGACGATAGCTGCTCGTCCTGCGGAAGAGCGAGAAGTCGTAGTGGCGCCTCCGGTTCCTGACCAGACGCGTGTGAGAGTCGGACGTCGCTCAGGCTGGGCCTTGCGACAGCGCGGGAGACCATATAACCTACAACCATATGGTTGTAGGTTATATGGGACGGGGGAGGTCGGCGGATCAAGAGACGGCAGATCGTCTGTTCCACGCGCTCGCTGACGCCACCCGGCGAGACATCGTCGCGCGCGCCATGCAGGGCGAGCATTCCGTCTCAGCTCTCGCGGGCTTCTACCCGATGAGCTTTGCCGCCGTCCAAAAGCACGTCGCCGTGCTGGAAGCTGCCGGGCTGGTGACCAAGCGGCGGCAGGGACGCGAGCAACTCGTCCGAGGCAACATTGACACCGTCCATCACGCACACCGCCTGCTCGATGAGTTCGAAGCGGTGTGGCGAAGCCGCATCGATCGATTCGGCGAGCTTCTTGCCGAGGAGCCCAAGTGAAGGGAGCCACCACATGACCGTGACAAGCGTCAACAAGAACCCAGAGACCTTGACCATGACCATCACCGCGGAATTCGATGCTCCGATGGGACGCGTCTGGCAGCTGTGGGCGGACCCGCGCCAGCTCGAGCGGTGGTGGGGCCCGCCGACGTACCCGGCGACGGTCCTCGACCACAACCTCACGCCGGGAGGGAGCGTCACCTATCTCATGACCGGCCCCGACGGTGACCAGCCGCGCGGCTGGTGGCGGGTGCTCGCGGTTGACGCTCCGCACCGTCTGGAGTTCGAGGACGGGTTCGCAGACGACGCTGGTGAACTGAATCCAGACATGCCGACGACGAACACCCGCGTCACCTTGAACGACCTGCCCAACCGCGGCACCCGTATGACCATCGAGACGACGTTCCCCTCGGCGGAAGCCATGGAGCAGCTCGTCTCCATGGGAATGGAGGAAGGGATGGTCTCCGCGATGGGGCAGATCGACGAAGTCCTGGGGGCAGAGGCCACTGCGCGCTGATGAGCACTCGAACCGACGACGAGACGGGGGGCGCGATGCTGGCGACATGGAGCAGCGCCTCTCACTGATAACTCTCGGTGTCTCCGACCTGGCTCGGGCTCGTGCTTTCTACGAAGGGCTCGGCTGGTCAGGGGAGTCACCCGATGGCGAAGTCGTGTTCTTCCAATTGGGCGGGATGATCCTTGCTCTTTGGGGACGCGACAAGCTCGCAGAGGACAGCGTCGTGGAGGACGGGGGTGGCTGGGGTGGGGTCACACTCGCCTACTGCGTTGACTCGCCGGCGACGGTGGACGCCGTTCTGGCCGAGGCTGCGCAAGCGGGCGCCACGATCGCTCGAGCGGGGGCGCAGACGTTCTGGGGCGGCTATTCCGGGATCTTCATCGACCCGGACGGCCACCCGTGGGAAGTCGCACACAACCCGGGGTGGGTGCTCGAGGGTGACGGCTCCGTTCGCCTCCACTGACCGACACAGGAGATGCTCGCTGCCCGACGCCGCTCGACGGGACGCCGGGTGAGGGCACCATTGGGTCGTGGGCTCGTTCGTCCTCGTCCACAGCCCACTGCTCGGACCGACGACGTGGTTCTGGGTGGCACAGACGCTGCGACGGCGGGGTCACCCAGTGCGCCCCGTCAGGCGACTGGCAGGCCTGCGTGGAGGCCCGTGGTAGGAAGCGCTCCTGCGGATCAAGGGATTCCTTGTTGGCCATAGCGGTGCCGGTGCGTTGGTGCCAGCCATCGTTTCTCGCATGGACCCGCCGCCCCTTCACCTGCTGGGCGACAGGAGCTGGTGGCCTCCCAGTTGGCTCGACCGCTTCTGCCCCGCCTCGAGGTCGAAGGCCCCGGCGGTTCCGGCCGTTTGCCCCCGACGGAGCAGCCTCGAACCACCACTCGAACCGGCAGCCGAAGCGGTGGCCACTCCTGACCGTCGGCCGGTCACTCAAGAATCCGAGCTGAGGAGAACTCCATGAAGGCGATCGTCTGCCATGGATACGGATCACCTCACGATGTCCTGCGTCTCGCGGACATCGAAGAGCCGGTGGTCACCGACGACGACGTGCTGGTGCGCGTGCACGCAGCGTCCGTCAACCCCGCCGACTGGCACCTCATCAGAGGCACCCCGTAGATCGCTCAGTGTTCGTGAGTCCGAAGATGGTGAGCTTCACGGTGGAACCGAACAACGAGGATATGCAGCTCCTCAAGCAGCTCATCGAGGCCGGCAAGGTCTGCGTGACGCAGCGGAGGCAGCGTCAGAACATCCCGTTCGCGTGAGCTGACGTCTCCGGAATGACCTGGAGGACGTCCCAGTGCTCGACGATCTTGCCGTCACTGTCGAATCGGAAGATGTCGATCCCGGCGTAGTCCCGGTCACTGGGCCAGTGCTGAAAGCAGTGGAGGACGACGAGATCGTCTTCGGCGATGGCGCGCTTGAACTCGACGCGCTTGCCGGGGTACTCGGCCGCCATGCGCTCGAAGTACTCGATGAAGGCCTGCTTGCCGTCCGCCACATGCGGGTTGTGCTGCGTGTAGTGGCTGCCGACGTACCGGTCGATGGCCTCGGCAGGCCGGTTCTGGTTGAACGCGAGATCGTAGAAGGCCATCGCAGCCTCCTTGTTTCCCTCTGGGGATCCCATGGGGGCTCCTTCCGCGACGAGCGAAGCATCAACACCGAGGGCCCCCGCCCGAGAATGCCCGGAGTCGTGCGCCTCCACGACCGACCCCGCGATCCGGCGCCAGGCCGCCCTACCCCAGGACCTCTCCCGAAGCCGCCACCTCGGCACCTTGACGGCGCAGCTCGTCGAGGGCACCCGCCGAGGTCTCCGCGGCCACACCCGCGCTCAGGTCGGTGAGCACACGGGTGCGGAACCCCTGGCTGATGGCGTCGCGGGCGGTCGCCGCCACGCAGTAGTCGGTGGCCAGCCCGGCCACGTCCACCGCCGTCACGCCGTGGCGGCGCAGGTACTCCCCCAGCCGCTCGCCTTCGGCGCTCACCCCTTCGAACCCCGAGTAGGCGGCGGCGTACGCGCCCTTGTCGAAGACCTCGGCCAGCGGGGCCCCGGCCAGGGCTGGATGCAGCTCGGCCTGGGGGGTGCCGGCCAGGCAGTGCACGGGCCAGCTGTCACGGAAGTCCGGTGGATCGCCGAAGTGGGCCCCGGGGTCCACGTGGTAGTCGCGCGTGGCCACCACCACGTCGTAGTCGTGGCCATGGGCGCCGAGATGGGCGGCGATGCGGTGGGCCACCTCGTTGCCGCCGGCGACGGGCAGGTTTCCCTCCTCGCAGAAGTCGGGCTGCACGTCGACGGCGATGAAGGCGGTGCGGTCCTCGCTCATCGTGTCTCTCCTCCTGTCGAGATCGGCGTCAGTGCCGGGGGACCGGGGTCCACGGCCAGGTGCTGGGGGCGCAGTTCGGCCCTGGCCGCCAGGTGATGCGTCCGGACGGCGTCGAGGGACGGCTGGTGCACGACCTCCCCCGAGCGCATCACGGCCACCTGCAGGGCGCGAGCGCGAAGGCCCGGGGAGAGCTCGGGCTGGCCACCGTCGGGCCAGGGCTGCAGCTGCTCGCGCTGGGCGAACCCGAGCTCGTCGAGGATGCGCCACGCCACCTTCCGCCCCCCCGTCGAGGACTTGCCGGGCGAGCGCTTGGCCACCGGCCGGAGGGGCACATGGTCGCCCGGGCGGTCGGCCACGGCGACGAGCTTGTAGATGAACTCGGCGGTGGGGGCGCCAGAGCCGGTGACCAGGGACGTCCCCACCCCGAAGGCGTCGACCGGCAGCGCGGCCAGGGCGGAGATGCGGTGCTCGTCGAGATCGCCGGTGGCCACGATCTTGGTCCGAGTGGCACCCAGGTCGTCGAGGATGGCGCGCGCCAGTGGGATCTCCTCAACCAGGTCGCCGGAGTCGATGCGGACGGCCCCCAAGCGGTCCGCCCCGGCCACCTCCACGGCGCGGCGGATGCCCTCGGCCACGTCGAAGGTGTCGACCAGGAAGGTGCTGCCCGGCCCCAGCACGGCGGCCTGGGCCCGGAAGGCAGCCGTCTCGTCCGGATGGCCCAGGGTGAAGGCGTGGGACGCCGTGCCCAGTGACGGCACGCCCCAGCTCCGACGGGCCTCCAGGTTGGAGGAGGCGTCGAACCCCGAGAGGTAGGCGGCACGAGCCGCAGCCACGGCGGCGTGCTCGTTGGCGCGTCGCCCCCCCATCTCGACGAGCGTCCGCGGCCCGGCGGCCACGTCCATGCGGGCTGCCGCCGACGCCACCGCCGAGTCGAAGTTGAGAACGGACAGCGCCAGGGTCTCGAGCACGATGGCCTCGGCGAAGGTGGACTCCACCGTGAGCACCGGCGACTCGGCGAAGAACAGCTCGCCCTCGCGGTAGCCGTCGATCGACCCTCCGAAGCGGTACCCGGCCGCCCACGCCAACAGTTCCCCGGAGAACAGGCCGAGGCCCTCGAGGAACCTCAGCTCCTCTTCTCCGAAGCGGAAGGCCTGGATGGCCTCCACCAGGCGACCGAGCCCGGCCACCACCCCGTACCGGCGGCCGGGGGGCAGGCGCCGAGCGAAGATCTCGAACACGGCTCGGTGGCCGGCGATGCCAGAGCGCAGGGCGGCGTCCACCATCGTCAGCTCGTACTGGTCGGTGAGCAGCGCCGTGCTGGCCGTCGCCCCTCCTCCGGCGTCCACCGTTCGTCGGGGGCCGGCGACCATGGCCCAAGGAAAGGCGAGGGCGGCCTTCCCCTGCAACCTCTGACCCCCCGACTTCACCCGTAGCGGGCCAGCTCAGCCTCGAGGTCGAGGGGCAACACCGGCGCCGACGTCTCGTACTCGCCCCACCGCTCGCGAGGCACCTGCCACATCACCTCGAACTCGTTGCCGTCCGGGTCGCGACCGTAGAGGGACTTGGTGGCTCCGTGGTCGCTCTGGCCCACCAGGGCGCCGAGATCCTGGAGGACCTGGCGGGCGGCGGCCAGGTCCGAGATAGATTCGACCTCCCAGGCCAGGTGGTAGAGCCCCACGGACCCTCGAGCCGGCACGGGCGCCGCCGGACCGACCGAGAACAGGCCGAGGTCGTGATGGTTCGCCGACCCGCCCGCCCTGAGGAAAGCCGCCTGGCCGCCGCCGGCGCGGGCGACCTCCTCGAAACCGAAGGCCTGGCGGTAGAACCCGACCGAGCGCTCGACGTCTCGAACGTACAACACAGCGTGGCTGAGGCGACGCACCAGACCCATGCTCTCCCCAACATCCTCCGGCCGCGATTTGTGCCCTCCCCGGGCGGTCAGGACGAACGCACGCGATCCTGGTCCCGCAGGCGTCGCATGCGCTCAGTCCACTCGGACACATGGGGCGGGCGGGCCTCGGAGTCGTGGGCCAGGGCCGCGCCGCTCGGTGGCGAGGAGCGGTCATCGACCGGAGCCGGTCCGCTTCGCATGGCGCCCTGGCACTCGAGCTCGGCGTTGATCTCCCCGCCCACCACGATGGCCAGGGCGCTGAGGAACAGCCACAGCAACAACACCACCACGCCGGTGAGGGAACCGTAGGTCTTGGCGTAGTCGCCGACGCTCGACACGTAGAACGAGAAGCCGAGGGAGGCGAGGAGCCAGATGACCGCCCCCACCACACCGCCGGGGCTGACCCAGGCCCAGCGGGGCGAGTCCCGGTTCGGTGCCAGGTAGTAGAAGGCGGCGAACAGCACGCTCAAGGCCACCACCGCCCCCAGCCAGCGGATGGCGGTCCACACCAGGACGAAGGCCGACCCGAACGGCAGGTCGTCCCGCAGGATCTCACCCAGGGGCTGACCGAACACCAGGAGCGCCGTGGCCACCCCGCCGAGGACCACGGAGATCACGATGAGCTCCATGGCCACCAGGCGCTTCTTGGCGAACCCGCGCTCTCGGGTCACGTCGTAGGCGACGTCGAGCCCGGCCTGGACGGCCACCATCCCTGATGACGCGCTCCACAGGGCCAAGGTGACCCCCAGCACCGTCGCAGCCACCGAGCTGTCCTTGGACTGGCTCCCGGCCCCGGCCACCGCGTCGGTGAGGACGCGGGCGGCGTCGCCCGGCAGCATCTCCCGGATGGCCTTGGTGATCGTCTCCATCGCCTGCGGGCCGGCGCTGGCCAGACCCAACACGCCCACGGCGGCCAACAAGGCGGGGAACACGGCCAAGAACCAGTAGAACGCCATCCCGGCAGCGGTGAGCGATCCCCGGTCGGCCTTGAACTCCTTGGCCGCCCGGCGGAGGCTCTGCTTCCAATCCGGGGGCGGGAGCTGGAGAGGGGACCGGGGGCCACCCCCCTGGCCGGTCTGCGCGGGGATCTCCTCGCGCACTTCGTCATCGTCCTGCTCGGCGGGCCGGCCCCGGTCGGCCTCCGCCCTCACCCCGCCCTCGCTGGGCAAGGCCCGCCCCTGAACGTCGATCACCGCTCGTCTGGAGCGCTGACGGTCCTGGTGCAGCGCGAGCGCGGCGAAGACCGCCCATCTGCCGGCCTGCCTCAACCTCGCCAACGAGCGCTACCCCTGAGGCGCCTTCTCCGCTACCCGGAGTTGGTGGGCCCGCCGGCGCCCGAGCCGGCTCTGGTGGGGCGGGCGGCCGACTTGGCCGGGCCGGCCGACCGGGCCCGCGAGGGACGGGACGAGGCCTTGGCCGCCTTTGTCGGCTCGGGGGCACTGGCCCTGACTCGCCGAGTGGTGCTCTTGGCCGGGCCCTTGTCCGCCTTCACCGCCCCCTGGGCCTGGGCCTTGACCCGGCGGGTGGCTCCCTTGGCCTGTTCCTTGACCGCCTTGGTCGCTCCCTTGGCCTCGTCCTTCACCTGCCGGGTGGCTCCCTTGGCCTGGCCGGTGACCTCCTGGGCGCTCGACTGGGCCTGGCCCTTGACGTCCTGGGCGGCGCCCTGGGCCTGCTCCTTGAGCTGTTGGGCGGCCGTGGCGGCCCGGTCCTTGACCCGCTCGACGCCGGCCTGGGCCACCGGCTGCAGCTCTCCGGCCACGGCGCGGCCCGTCTCGACGGCCCTTTGCTTGAGCGGCTCGATCCGCTCCTTGGCCAGCCCGACGGCCTTGCGCTCGGGCTCGCTCGGCGCCAGTAGCTGCGCCACGGCGAAGCCAGCTCCGAACGCCACCAGCCCGGCCGCCAGGGGGTTGCCCTGGGCTCGACCCAGGGCCGCCTCTGGCGCGGCGCGAGCCCGGCTGGCTACGTCGGAGCCCGTCTCCCGGAGGCGGGCCGGCACTCGCCCGGCGTCGCTGCCGGCCGGGGTGGGAACCTCGCTCTCGGTGTCGAGGGGTGGCCGGGCGCGGGCCGGGTTGCGGCCGGCCGAGGTCGCCGGTGTCGGCCCCTCCAAGCCGGCGTCCTCGCTCGCCGCCCCGTCGCCGCCTCCGACGACGGACTCCTTCGCCACCCGCAGCCCCTGGCGCACCCGTTGGCCCCGTCGGCGTACGGCCCGGGCCGGGCTGACCTTGTCGCGTACGTCCTCCACCTTGTCGGCGACCTCTGCCTTGGCCCGTGCCTTCACCTTCTTGGGCGCCACCCGCTCGCCGATCTCCTCGAGGGTGGAGCCCAGGTCGCCCCGGACCTGCTCGATGTCGCGGCGCACCTCGTCGCTCGTTGCCATGTCGTCCTCCTCGCTGTGGGTGGTCACGGCCCGCTGGCGCCCCTCGACAGCGACGCCTTGGCCACCTCCACGTCTTCCTTGATGGTCTGGGCCGTCTTCTCGGGCACGGGGGAGAGCCCCGCCACACGCTTCTGTCCGGCCTTGGCCGCCCCTCCCGCGGCGGCACCCAGCACCACGGCCACGATCAAGAAGGCGAAGCCGGTGGGAATGACCTCGGCCAGCCCCCACGCTGCCGCCGCCGCCACCATTATCACCGCCACCAGGCCGGCTACGGCGGCGAAGCCGAACAGCGCCCCGGCTTTGGTGGCGGCCGAGACCTGGTCTTTGACCTCGAGCTTGGCCAACTCGAGCTCCTTGCGCACCAAGAGCTGAAGCTTGGCCGTGGTCTCGGAGAACAGCTCGGCCAGCGAGGGCTCCTCGGGACCGCTGTAGCTGCGCCGGGCCATCACTGGCCCCCGCCGGCCCCGACGCGGCGTCGAGCCGGGGTGCTCGGTGCCACCGCGGCCTCCTCCACATCGTCTTCGTCGGCATCGTCGTCGGACAGCGCGCCCCGCACCACCCGGCCCACGCCGAAGCCCACGGCGGCCGCTCCCACCAGGAAGGCGCCGGGGCGACGGCGGGCGAAGCTGCCGACGTCGGACACCAAGCCCTCGAGGCCTCTCGAGGCCACGTCGTCGGCCACCTCGAAGAGGGCATCAGCGGCGTCGTTGACCTTGGCCACGGCCTGCTCGGCGATGCCGCGACCGGCGGCCAGCCGCTGGGCCTCGTCGCCGAAGCGGGCCAGGCCCTCGGCCAGGCGGGTGGCCTGGGCCTGAAGCTGCTCTTCGAGCTCCGCCTTGGCCGTGTCGAGCAACTCGCGGCCCTGCTCGAGGACCTCGGTCATCACTTCGGACGCCTCGGCCACCACCCCCGACGCCTGCTCCTTGGCCGCCCCGGCCAGCTGGCGAGCGTCGTCGGCGGCAACGGTGGCCACGGCTTGGCCGCGCCGGGCGGCGGTGGTGGCGACGGCCCGCCCCTGCTCGGCCGCGGTGGAAGCCACCTCGGCGGTCGGGCCGGCGG
>JALYHF010000342.1 GCA_030776745.1 Actinomycetota bacterium
GCCGGTGCCGGTGGGCCTCGCCGGCCCCACGCCCTCGAGGGTGCCGCCGCCCACCCGCCGAGCGGGCGCCGTCGCCTGCTGGTCACGGTCGTCACCATGGTGGTCGCCTTCGCCGTCCTGGCCGGACGCCTCGTGCAGGTGCAGGGGCTGGCCGCCGATCGCTACGCCGCCTTCGGAGAGTCCCAGCGGGTCCACCGCATCGACCTGCCAGCCGATCGGGGGGCCATCTTCGACCGCAACGGGCACGAGCTGGCCCTGACCGTGCGCCAGGCGACGGTGACGGCCAACCCGCGGCTCGTGGCTGACCCACTGGCCACCGCCCAGACGCTCGCCCCCGTGCTCGGGCTGGACCGCCACGACCTCCAGACGCGCCTCACGCGCGACGTGGCCTTCGTGTACCTCGCTCGCCGGGTGGACGACGCCGTCGCCCGCCAGGTCGAGAAGCTCGACCTGCCCGGGGTGGCCCTCATCGACGAGCCCGAGCGGTTCCTGCCCGCCGGCGACCTGGCCCGTCCCCTCCTCGGCCGGGTGGGGACGGACAACGGCGGGCTGTCGGGGCTCGAGCTGCAGTTCGACCGGAGTCTCCGGGGCAGGCCGGGCAAGATGACCGTGGAGCGAGACCCGAGCGGGCGCAACATCCCGGGCGGCCTCCGTCTGTTCGAGGCGTCGGCTCGGGGTGACGACCTCGTCCTCACCATCGACCGGTCCCTCCAGTACGAGACCGAGCGGTCGTTGGCGGCCGAGATCGTCCGGTCGCAGGCCAAGGGCGGGATGGCCGTCGTCATGGACACCCGCACGGGAGAGCTGCTCGCCCTCGCCAACCTCCGCAAGGGCGAACGGGGCCGCCCACCCGAGCCCTCCGACCAGAACATGGCGCTCACCAGCGCCTACGAGCCCGGGTCGGTGAACAAGATGATCACCATCTCGGCCGCCCTGGAGGAGGGGATCATCCAGCCCGAGAACCGCCTCACGGTCCCCAACAGCCTCAAGCTCTCGGGGAAGGTGTTCCGGGAGCACGACGCCAGCGGGGCCAAGCAGTGGTCGGTCACCGAGGTGATGGCCAACTCGTCCAACGTGGGCTCGATCCTGATCGGCCAGAAGCTGGGCAAGGACGGGATCGACGGCTATCTGCGCGCCTTTGGTTTCGGGACCAGGACACCGCTGCGGTTCCCCGGCGAGTCGTCCGGGATCCTGCTCGACCCCGAGCGGTGGTCGGGAACCTCGCTGGCCACCATCGCCATCGGCCAAGGCGTGGCCGTGACGGCCGTGCAGATGCTGGCCGCCTACAACACCGTGGCCAACGGCGGCACGTACGTGGCGCCCACGCTGGTGAAGGCCAGGGTCGACACCAAGGGTCGCCGCCACCCCACGCCGCCACCGGAGCGCCGCCGGGTCCTCTCGGCCCGCACCGCCCGGCAGGTGACGGGCATGCTGCAGGAGGTCGTGCGGGTGGGCACCGGCAAGCTGGCGGCCGTCGAGGGGTACGCGGTGGCGGGCAAGACCGGCACCGCTCGAAAGCCGCTGGACGGGGCCAGGGGGTACGCAGCGGGGGCCTACGTCTCCAGCTTCGCCGGCTTCGTCCCGGCCGAGCGCCCGGCCCTGTCGGCCATCGTCATCCTCGACGAGCCCACCCCCATCTTCGGCGGCTTGGTGGCCGCTCCGGTCTTCGCCGAGGTCGCTCGCTACGGGCTGCGCCAGCTCCGGGTGCCGCCGCCGCCACCGGCCCCGCCGACGGCGGCCCAGGTCCCCAAGGCGTCGCCCGACAGCGCCGACCGCGAGGGTGACGTGGGGATCCTGGGCCCAACGGGCGACGAAGGCGCCGGCCCCCCCGGAGCAGAGGCTGCCGCCGTCCCGTCCGACGCCCGCCCGTAGGATCGACCTGCCATGCGGCTCGACCGACTCCTGTCCGACGTCGCCGTGGTGGAGCGGCGTGGCGACGCGGCCGGCGTCGACGTGGGCGCCATCGTCCACGACTCCCGGGCGGTCACGCCCGGCTCGCTGTTCTGCTGCCTCACCGGTGCCAACGCCGACGGCCACGACCATGCGGCAGCCGCCGTCGCCTCGGGGGCGGTGGCGCTGCTCTGCGAGCGGCTCCTCCCGCTCGACGTGGTGCAGGTCCGGGTGGCCAGCACCCGTGCGTCCATGGCGGCGGTGGCAGCCGCCTTCCACGACCACCCCTCCCACGCCCTGACCGTGGTGGGCGTCACCGGGACGGACGGCAAGACCACGACCGTCCACCTGCTGCGGGCCGTCCTCGAGGCCCACGGCTGGCCCACCGGGGTCATCGGGACGCTCGGAGGCCCGCGCACCACACCGGAGTCCCCGGAGCTGCAGGCCCGCCTGGCCGGCGAGGTGGCCGCCGGGCGCCGGGCGGTGGCCATGGAGGTGTCCTCCCACGCCCTCGTCCAGCATCGGGTCGACGCCGTGCGCTTCGAGGCGGCGGCCTTCACCAACCTGAGTCAGGACCACCTCGACTACCACCGCGACATGGAGTCGTACTTCCGGGCCAAGGCCGGGCTCTTCCGGCCGGGCCGGGCCCGGGTGGGGGTGGTGAACGCCGACGACGCCCACGGACAGCGGCTCCTCGCCGAGGCGCCCATCCGGATGCGGCCGTGGTCGCTGGCCGACGCCCGGGGGCTGACCCTCACCCCGACGGCGAGCACCTTCACCTGGCAGGGCGAGCCCGTCGTGCTCCACCTCGCCGGCCGCTTCAACGTGGCCAACGCGCTCTGCGCAGCCAGCGTCGCGGCCGAGCTGGGCGTGCCGGCGGCCACCGTCGCCGCCGGGTTGTCCGACGTGCAATCGGTGCCCGGCCGCTTCGAGCGGGTGGACGCCGGGCAGCCCTTCACCGTCCTGGTCGACTACGCCCACACGCCGAAGGGGCTCGAGCAGGTGCTGCTGGCCGCCCGGGAGACGGCCGGGAGCGGACGGCTCACCGTCGTCTTCGGGTGCGGCGGCGAGCGCGACCACGCCAAGCGTCCCCTCATGGGCGAGGTGGCCGCCCGCCTGGCCGACCTGGCCGTCCTCACCTCCGACAACCCTCGCAGCGAGGACCCCCTTGCCATCATCGAGCAGGTGCGGTCGGGCGTGGGTCGGCCCGAACGCCTCGAGGTGGAACCGGACCGCCGGGCGGCCATCGCTCTGGCCGTGGCCCGGGCCCGCCCGGGTGACGTCGTGGTGGTGGCCGGCAAGGGTCACGAGACCGGGCAGGAGCTCGACGGCCGCACCCTTCCCTTCGACGACCGGGAGGCGGCCCGCCAGGCGCTGGCCGACCACGGCGGCGAGCACGTCCGGGAGAGAGCCCACTCGTGATCGCCATGCTGGTCTCCGGGGGCACCGCCCTGGTCCTCTCCCTGGTGGGGACGCCCGTGCTCATCCGCTGGCTCCAGGCCCGGGGCATCGGCCAGCAGATCCGCGAGGACGGGCCCCAGGGGCACGTCACCAAGGCGGGCACTCCCACCATGGGCGGGCTCATGATCGTGTTCGGCGCCGTGGGGGGCTACGTCTTGGGCCACCTCCTCGCCGGCGCCATCTTCACCCGTGGCGGGTTGCTGGTGGCACTGGCGGTGACCGGCGCCGGCCTGGTCGGGATGGCCGACGACTGGATCAAGGTTCGCCGCCAGCGAAGCCTCGGGCTCACCAAGCGGACCAAGCTCGCCGGCCAGCTCCTCGTCGCCACCACCTTCGCCGTGCTGGCCCTGATCCACGCCAAGGCCAACACCAACCTGTCGTTCACCCGCTTCGACTCGCTCGGCGTCGACCTCGGCTCGGTGGGATGGGCGGTGCTGGCCGTCCTCATGATCATCGGCACCTCCAACGCCGTGAACCTCACCGACGGCCTCGACGGCCTGGCCGCCGGCTCGTCCACCTTCGCCTTCTCCGCCTTCGCCATCATCGGGTTCTGGCAGTTCCGCCACTTCGACGTCTACCGGGTGCCCCAGGCGCTCGACCTGGCCGTGGTCGCCGTGAGCCTGACCGGCGCCTGCGCCGGCTTCTTGTGGTGGAACGCCGCCCCGGCCCGGATCTTCATGGGCGACACCGGCTCCCTCGCCATCGGCGCCGGGCTGGCCGCCCTGGCCCTGATCATGAAGCTCGACCTGTTGCTTCCCGTCATCGGCGGGCTCTACGTGCTCGTCACGCTGTCGGTCATCATCCAGGTGGCCAGCTTCCGGCTGTTCCACCGCCGCTTGTTCCGCATGGCCCCGCTCCACCACCACTTCGAGCTGGTGGGCTGGCCCGAGACCACCGTGATCGTTCGGTTCTGGATCCTCTCCGGGCTGTGCACGGCGCTGGCCCTCGGCATCTTCTACGCCGACTTCATCGCCCTGGGCCGGGTCGACTGATGGGGCAGGCCTTCCTCTCCGCCCGGTCCTCGGGCCCGCCGCCCGGTCGGCCCTCGAGGTCCGGTCCCGCCCGACCCGGCACGGCCGTGGTGGTGGGGCTGGGGGTCACGGGCCGCGCCGTCACCCGCCTCCTCGGTGAGGAGGGATGGCGGGTGGTGGTGATCGAGGACAACCCGGACGCCGACGTGGTCGACACGGTGCACGGCCTCGGCGCCACCCTGGGGACGCTGGCCGACGTGGCCAGCGCCGACCTCCTCGTGCCCAGCCCCGGGGTGGGCCCGGGCCATCCCGTCCACGCCGCCGCCGCCGAGGCCGGCGTGCGGGTGGTGAGCGAGATCGAACTGGCGTCGAGGGCGGCGGCGGCCACGGGCAAGGTCCTCGTGGCGGTGACGGGCACCAACGGCAAGACCACGGTGACCACGCTCGTGGCCTCCATGCTGGTGGGGTCGGGGCGCCCGGCGGTGGCCGCCGGCAACATCGGGCTGCCGCTGGTCGAGGCGGTGGCCGGCGACGTCGACGTGGTGGTGGCCGAGGTGTCCTCGTTCCAGCTCCAGTACGTCGACAGCTTCCGCCCGGCGGTCGCCGTGTGGCTCAACCTGGCCGAGGACCACCTCGACTGGCACCCCAGCATGGAGCACTACGCCCGGGCCAAGTCCCGCATCTGGGCCAACCAGGGCAGCGACGACGTGGCCGTGGCCAATGCCGAGGACCAAGCCGTGGCCCAGGCGGCCGTCTCGGCCCCCGGGCGAGTCGTCACCTTCGGGATCGACCGGGGCGACTACCGGGTGGTGGGCGGGACGCTGTGCACGCCCGAGGGCCAGGCGATCGTCGAGACCGCCGAGCTGGCCCGGGCCCTGCCGCACGACGTGGCCAACGCCCTGGCGGCCACGGCGGCCGCCCGGGCCGCGGGGGCCGAGCTGTCCGCCTGCCGGAGGGCGCTGGCCGCCTTCCGGGGCCTCCCCCACCGGCTGGAGCTGGTGGGGGAGGCTGGTGGCGTGCGCTACTACGACGACTCGAAGGCCACGACACCCTCCTCGGTGCTCGCCGCCCTGCGGGGCTTCGAGTCCGTCGTCCTCATCGCCGGGGGCCGGAACAAGGGCCTCGACCTCGACGTCCTGGCCGGGGAGGCGGATCGGCTGCGGGCCGTGGTCGCCATCGGCGAGGCCGCTCCTGAGGTGGAGGCGGCGCTAGGCGGCTTCGTCGAGGTCAAGACCGCCACCTCCATGGCCGCGGCCGTGGACGCTGCTCGGGAGGCGGCCCGCCCGGGTGACGTCGTCATCTTGTCCCCGGGCTGCGCCTCGTTCGACTGGTATAGCTCCTACGCCGAGCGGGGCGACGATTTCACCCGTGCCGTCCGCCGGCTGGCGGTGGCCGGGTGACGCGCCGCGACACCCAGGCGGTGGCTGGTGCCCCGAAGCGCCCGGGCGACGCCCCGACGACCTCGGTGCTGCTGCTCGCCGTCGTGGGCGTGCTGTGCGTCGTCGGGTTGGTGATGGTCCTGTCGGCCTCCTCGGTGCAGGCCCTGCGCGAGCACGGTTCGTCGTGGCTGTTCTTCCGCCGCCAGCTGCTCTGGGTCCTGGCCGGTTCGTCGGCCCTCCTGGCCGCCTCCCGCATCGACTACCACGCCTGGGGCCGTCTGGCTGCGCCCCTGCTCTGCTCGGCCCTGGGACTGCTGGTCCTGGTGGCCATACCGGGCGTGGGCATCTCCGTCGGCGGCTCCACCCGCTGGCTGGCGCTGGGGGGCTGGCGGATGCAGCCGTCCGAGCTGGCCAAGCTGGCCCTCCTCGTCTTCGTGGCCCACCTGCTGGCCCGCCGGTCCGGTCGGGGGGCCGAGGGCGAGGTGCCGGTGCGGCCGGTGCTCTTGGCCTTCGGGGTCGTCGCCCTGCTCGTCCTGGGCCAGCCCGACATGGGGACGACGCTCGTCCTCGGTTGCATCGTGATGGTCCTGCTCCACGTGAGCGGGACGCCGATGCGGGTCATGTGCGCCCTGTTGGTGACGGCCGTGTCGGCCGCCTGGCTGGTGGGCATGGCCGAGCCGTACCGGCGGGCCCGCATGCTCTCGTTCCTCAACCCGTGGGCCGACGCCAGCAACACCGGCTATCAGATCGTGCAGTCGCTGGTGGGGCTCGGGACGGGACGGCTCACCGGCGTGGGGGTGGGGGCCAGCCGGGCCAAGTGGGGGTTCCTCCCCAACGCCCACACCGACTTCATCTTCACCATCATCGGAGAGGAGCTCGGCCTCGTCGGCACCCTGTTGGTGGTCGGCCTGTTCGTCGGCTTCATCGTGTTGGCCTTACGGGCCGCCCTGGGCGCCCCCGACCGATTCGGCATGCTCCTCGCCGCCGGCATGGCCGGATGGGTGGGCGGCCAGGCCTTCATGAACATGGGCGCCGTCACCGGCGTCGTCCCCGTCACCGGCGTGCCCCTTCCCTTCGTCTCCTTCGGCGGCTCCTCCCTCGTCATCTTGATGGCCGCGGTCGGGATCCTGCTCAACGTGGCCCGCCAGGGCCAGGCGGCCTCGTCGGCCGCCACCCGTCCACCGCCGCGCCGGCGGGCCGGCTCCGGCCTCCGGGGCCACGCCTCTCGACCTTGATGGCCGAGCCGACGGGGCCCCTGGCCGACCGAGTGGGCCGGTCCACCACCTCGCCCCCCGGGGCAGAGTCGGGCCGAGACGGGCGCACGTGGGCCATCGTCGCCGGTGGCGGGACGGCGGGCCACGTCCTGCCGGCACTCGCCGCGGCCAAGGCCCTGGTGCAGCGCGGGCACCCCGCCCAGGCCATCCACTTCGTGGGATCGGCCCGCGGCCTCGAGCGCCGCCTCGTTCCCGAGGCCGGCTTCGCCATCACACTGCTTCCAGGGCGCGGCATCGCCCGCCGCCTCACCGCCGCCAACCTCGGGGCCGTCCTGGGGCTCAGCGGGGCGGTCGTGCGAGCCGTGGCCCTGGTGGCCAGGCGGCGCCCGGCCGTGGTGCTGTCGGTGGGCGGCTACGCCGGCCTGCCCTGTGCCCTGGCCGCCGCCGTGCTTCGGGTGCCGCTGGTGCTCCACGAGCAGAACGCCGTGCCCGGGCTGGCCAATCGGGTGGCGGGACGCTTCGCCCGCGCCAGCGCCGTGTCCTTCGAGGGCACGTCCCTCCCCCGGGCGGTGGTCACGGGGAACCCGGTGGGAGCGGACATCCTTGCTGTCGACCGATCGCCCACCGGGCGGGCCCGGGCCAGAGAGTCGCTGGGCCTGCCCCTCACGGCGACGGTCGTGGCCGTCTTCGGCGGGTCGCTGGGGGCGCGCCGCATCAACGAGGCCGCCTTCGGCCTCGTGCGGGCCTGGGCCGAGCGGTCCGGGGTGGCCGTCCGCCACGCCATCGGCGCGCGCGATTGGAAAGGGGTGCAGGCCACCCTTCCTCGCCCACCGGAGGGAGGGCTCGTCTACCAGCCCGTCGAGTACGAGGACCGCATGCCTCTGCTGCTGGCGGCCGCCGACCTGGCCGTGTGCCGGGCCGGGGGCACGTCGGTCGCCGAGCTGGCTGTGACCGGGCTGGCCTCCGTCCTCGTCCCGCTGCCCATCGCCCCCAACGACCACCAGACGGCCAACGCCGCTGCCCTGGTGCGCGCCGGTGCCGCCGTGGTCGTCCCCGACGGCGACCTCACCCCCGACCGGCTCGTCGCCGAGCTCGAGCCGCTGGTGGGCCAGCCGGGACGTCTCGCCGCCATGGGCCGGGCCGCTCGGGAGGCGGGGCGGCCCGACGCCGCCGAGCGTGTCGCCGCCCTGGTGGAGCAGCATGCCCGGTGACGAGGCTCCTCCTCCCGGCCGGAGCTGCCGCCCCGCCGACGCCATTCCTGCCAACGCGGTGCCGGTCGATCTGAACCGGCCGTCCCGTGTCCACGTCGTCGGCGTCGGGGGGGCGGGCATGCGGGCCATCGCCACGGTGCTGGCCTCCATGGGCCATCGCGTCACCGGCAGCGACCTGAAGGAGTCGGCCGGCCTCGACCGGCTGCGCTCCCTGGGCGTCGGCGTGTCGGTCGGCCACCGAGCCCAGAACCTGGGCGAGGCCGAGGTGCTCACCTTCTCCACCGCCGTGCCGCCGGCCAATCCCGAGGTCGACGCCGCTCGGCGACGGGGCATCCCGATCCTGCGGCGGGCCGAGATGCTGGCCGCCATCGCCGCCACCCGTCGGACGGTGGCCGTGGCCGGGACCCATGGGAAGACCACGACGTCGTCCATGCTCGCCCTGGTGCTGGTCGAGGCCGGGCTGCGCCCGTCGTTCATCGTGGGCGGCGAGGTCAACGAGATCGGGACCGGGGCCGTGTGGGGGGAGGGGGAGTGGCTCGTGGTGGAGGCGGACGAGAGCGACGGAACGTTCCTCGAGTTGGGCACCGAGGCGGCCGTCGTCACCAGCGTGGAGCCCGACCACCTCGACCACTACGGCAGCTTCGATGCCCTGGTGGAGGCTTTCGGCCGGTTCCTGGGCAACGCCCCCGGGCCTCGGGTGGTGTGCGCCGACGACCCGGTGGCCCGCCGGCTGGGCCTGGCCTGCGGCGCCACCACCTACGGCACGGCCGAGGATGCCGACTACCGGATGGTGGACGTGGCCAGGAGCCGCTCCAGCGTCCGCTTCGGCCTCGAGCACCAGGGGAGGGGCCTGGGCGAGGTGGTGCTGCCCGTTCCCGGCCTCCACAACGCTCGCAACGCCGCCGCCGCCGCCGTGGCCGGCCTGCTCGTGGGGGCGCCCTTCGAGGCCGGCGCCCGGGCGTTGGGCCGCTACGGCGGTGTGGCCCGCCGCTTCCAGTTCCGAGGCGACCGGGACGGCGTCACCTTCGTCGACGAGTACTCGCACCTGCCCTCCGAGGTGCGGGCCGCCCTGGCGGCGGCGCGCGACGGCGGCTGGCGGCGGGTCGTGTGCGTCTTCCAGCCCCACCGCTACTCGCGCACGGCCGCCCTCTGGCCCACCTTCGCCGATGCCTTCGAGGACGCCGACGTGGTGGTGGTCACCGACGTCTACGCCGCCGGCGAGCCCCCGGTGCCGGGGGTGTCGGGCAAGCTGGTGGTGAACGCAGTCCTGGACGCCCATCCGAGCACCCCGATGGCGTACCTCCCCAACCGGAGCGACTGGGCTCCCTACCTGGCCGGCATCCTCCGGCCCGGCGACCTGTGCCTCACCATGGGGGCAGGAGACCTCACGCTCCTTCCCGACGAGCTCCTCCAGCGCCCGTGAGCACGCCTTTGGGCG